>CBDTZB010000571.1:0-2226 GCA_965364795.1 uncultured Nocardioides sp. | reverse complement strand
GCTTTGAGGAACAACTGGTCGGCTCCGTTGCCCAACCCGTCGTTCAACGATCCCAGGATCGTGAGGGGGCCACTACAGAAGATGAGAGAGGAGAGCACGAAGCCCTCGATGAAGCGATGACGGTCCGCCGAGTCGGTCTCGCCCGACAGTCGGCGCTGCATCCACCCGCCGAACCCTTCCACACGATCCTCCAGACGAGCCGCTGAGCCGACCAGGCCGCCAATGACCAGTGCGCCGAGGACGATCAGCAGCGGTGCGCTAGAACCCACGCGCCGCTCAAGGGCCGGGTCCAGCACGGCCATGGCGGAGGTCGCCGCGATCAGGAGGGTGACCAGTCCGAGTGCGTCGGTTACTACATCGCGCATGCGCTGGGGGATCCGGTCGCCGAGTAGCTTGCCGAGAACTGCTCCGATCAGGACGGTGGCGACGTTCACGGCCGTGCCGGTTCCGGGGATCAACGACGGGCTCCTGTCGAGTTAGGGGGTGCTGGCAATCCGAAGACAGCCAGGCTGTGCGCAGCGTAGTCTCGACCCCTGAATCCGGCGGGTTGGCGCCGGTTGGCTGCGAGAAGTTGGGCGGTTGATGATGGCGAGGTTGGCTGTGGCGCTTCGTGACGCCACGATCGCCGACGCCCCGCAACTCGTCGAGATCTGGCGGGACGTCATTCGGGCCGGTGCCACGGTCGATCAGGTTGCCGACCTCGAACTGATCATCAAGGCAGCCGCAGCCTCACCCGAGCAGCGGCTCGTGGTGGCCGACGTCGAGGGCCAGGCCATCGGCGCGGTTTTTCTGCGGGTGACCACGCTGACACCGATCAACCTCGAATCTGTCGTGCAGGCGATCTCGCCGCACGTGCTGGCGGCCTACCGACGGCGCGGTATCGGCTGCCTGCTGATGGAGCAGGCGGTCACCTTCGCCGAGGAGTTGGGGGTCGCCCATGTGGCCACGGCAGCAGAGTCAAGTTCACGCGAGGCGAACCGGTTCATGGCTCGATTGGCCCTGACCCCGCGCGCGACGATGCGGGTGGGGGCGACCGCCGCTGTGCGTGGCCGGATCGAGGCTCAACGACCCACGGATGCGTCGGGCCGACAGCTCTCGCGCGTACTCGCCGTACGCCGTTCGCAGCGACGAGCTCGCGGGACTGACTAAGGCGTCAGCGCTGAGGGGTCAATGGCGGTCGGCCGGCAACAGCGCGCAGGTGATGCGCGAGGTGCATAACCGCTTGCCGTCCTCGTCGGTGATCACCACGTCGTACGCCGTCGTGGTGCGACCCAGGTGGATGGCCGTGGCGACACCGGTGACGACGCCGGACTTGGCCGAGCGGTGGTGGGTGGCGTTGATGTCGACACCGACCGCGATGCGCTCGGGGTAACCGTGCACGGCGGAGCCGATCGAGCCCAGCGTCTCGGCAAGCACGACGGAGGCGCCGCCGTGGAGTAGCCCGTAGGGCTGCTGATTGCCCTCGACCGGCATGGTCCCCACGATGCGTTCAGGGGAGACCTCGATCAGTTCGATTCCCATCTTCTCGTTGAGCGGACCGCGTTGTTCACGCATCATGGCGATCAGATCATCAGGAGCAGTCATGCTCCCATTGTGGGATGACCGCGACCGCAGTGCCGACAGGGGGTGGCGGGCGTTAGGGTCGGCAGGTGCCTGTGGACCCTGTGACTGATCCCTCGACCGAGCGCCCTCGACTGCTTCTGCTCGACGGCCATTCCCTTGCCTACCGGGCGTTCTTCGCGCTCCCGGCGGAGAACTTCTCGACGACCACCGGTCAGCACACGAACGCCGTCTACGGCTTCACCTCGATGCTGATCAATGTGCTGCGCGACGAGAAACCCACCCACCTAGGTGTCGCCTTCGATGTCTCCCGGCAGACCTTCAGGGCGGCTGAATACTCCGAGTACAAAGCCAACCGCAGCGCGTCGCCGTCCGAGTTCGCGGGCCAGGTCTCGCTGATCGAGGAGGTGCTCGATGTCCTCAACATCCCGCATGAGAAGAAGGACGGGTTCGAAGCCGACGACATCATCGCCACCTGGGTGACCCAGGCCCTCGCCGAGGACATGGAGGTCCTGATCCTCACCGGAGACCGGGACAGCCTCCAGTTGGTCACCGAGCATTCCACCGTGCTCTACCCGATGCGTGGCGTCTCCGACTTGGCTCGGCTGACGCCCGAGGCGGTCGAGAAGAAATACGGCGTTCCTCCCTCTCGCTACCCCGAGTTGG
>CBDTZB010000570.1:0-2228 GCA_965364795.1 uncultured Nocardioides sp. | reverse complement strand
CATGGTCGGCGTCGGGTACGGAAAGGCCAAGGAGGTGCCCGCGGCCATTGCCAAGGGTGTCGAGGAGGCGAAGAAGCACTTCTTCCGCGTCCCCATGGTCCAGAAGACCATCACGCACCACGTGCAGGGTGAGAAGGCCGGCGGCGTTGTGCTGCTGCGTCCAGCATCCCCCGGTACCGGCGTCATCGCCGGTGGCTCCGTTCGCGCGGTGCTCGAGTGTGCAGGCATCGGCGACATCCTGTCGAAGTCCCTCGGCTCGGCCAATGCGATCAACGTCGTACACGCCACGGTGGATGCATTGAAGCAACTCGAGGAGCCCGAGGCCATTGCGCGCCGTCGTGGGCTTCCCGTTGAAGACGTCGCCCCGGCGGCTCTGCTTCGTGCACGCAAGGAAGGGGCTGTCTCCTGATGGCTGAGTTGAAGATCACCCAGTTCAAGTCAGGTGTTGGCGGCAAGCAGTCGCAGCGTGACACCCTTCGCACCCTGGGCCTCAAGCGCGTCGGAGCTTCCGTCGTGCGTGAGGATCGCCCCGAGGTGCGTGGGATGGTCAAGTCAGTCGCGCACCTGGTCACCGTGGAAGAGGTCAAGTAACCATGGCACTGAAAATTCATCACCTGCGTCCCGCTCCGGGAGCCAAGACCGCCAAGACCCGTGTGGGTCGCGGTGAGGGTGGCAAGAGGGGCAAGACTGCTGGTCGAGGCACCAAGGGCACGGGCGCTCGTAAGAACGTTCCCGCCGGCTTTGAGGGCGGTCAGATGCCGCTGCAGATGCGCACACCCAAGCTGAAGGGGTTCAAGAACCCCTTCCGCGTCGAGTACCAGGTCGTCAACGTGGGGCGCCTCGGGGACCTGTTCCCCGGCGGCGGCACCATTACCGTTGAGGATCTCGTGGAGGCCGGCGCAGTGCGCGACGGCGCCCTCGTCAAGGTGCTTGGCAACGGTGACGTTTCTGTTGCGATCAACGTCTCCGCCAATGCCTTCTCGGCTTCCGCCAAGGCGAAGCTGGAAGAGGCTGGCGGCTCGGTCACCGAGCTCTAGGATCAACAGCAACGACCGACCGTGGCCGGCATCCTCTGGGGTGCCGGCCACGGTCTTTTTCATGTGTATCGGTGAGCGCTGGACCCCGGCCGGTTGGGAGAGCAGAGCCGTGCTTGATAGGCTGCGCGGGTTGCCTTCATCGGCGACGCTTTCCTTGTTGACTCCGTAGGAGAAAGTGGGGCCGGATGCTATCCGCCTTCGCAAACGCATTCAAGACGCCGGACCTGCGCAAGAAGATTTTCTTCACGCTGGGTGTTCTGGCGCTGTTCCGTCTTGGATCGACGATCCCGACCCCGAACGTCGACATAGGTGTGATCACCGAATGTGCCAGGGCCGCGGGGGAGGGTGATCAGGCTGGCGTCTACTCGATCATCAATCTCTTCTCGGGCGGGGCCCTTCTACGCCTGTCCATCTTCGCGCTCGGCATCATGCCCTACATCACCGCGTCGATCATCCTGCAGCTACTCACGGTGGTGATTCCGAAGCTGGAGGCCCTCAAGAAGGAGGGCGCCACCGGCACCGCCAAGATCACCCAGTACACGCGTTATCTGACGCTGGTGCTCGCAGTTCTGAACTCCACGGCCTTCATCACACTTGCGCGGACGGGACAGTTGTTCCCCAGCTGTCAGGAAGAGATCCTCAGCAGTCAGGAACTGCTGCCGCTTGTGACCATGGTTCTCACCATGACCGCAGGCACCGTCGTGATCATGTGGTTGGGCGAACTCGTCACCGAGCGCGGGATCGGCAACGGCATGTCCATCATGATCTTCACCCAGATCTCGGCCAGTTTCCCCGCAGGACTGTGGGCCATCAAGTCCTCCAGCCCCGGTGCGACCGGCTGGTTCCTCTTCTTCGGTGTCCTCGCCATCGGGCTGCTCGTCATGCTCGGCATCGTTTTCGTGGAGCAGGGGCAGCGCCGCATCCCCGTGCAGTACGCCAAGCGGATGGTGGGGCGTCGTCTCGTCGGCGGGTCCACCACCTACATCCCACTCAAGGTCAACCAGGCCGGTGTCATCCCGGTGATCTTCGCGACATCGATCATGTACCTGCCGGTGCTCTATGCGCAGTTCCGCCCCGAAAGTGCCCTGTCCGCATGGATCGCAACGAACTTTGCCAACAGCAGCATCTGGTACTCCCTGGTCCAGTTCTTCCTCATCATCTTCTTCACCTATTTCTACGTGTCGATCACCT
>CBDTZB010000569.1:0-2229 GCA_965364795.1 uncultured Nocardioides sp. | reverse complement strand
CGTGAGCGCGAGCTCTCCCGCATGATGGCGGGCATGGCGGACTCCGACACGGCGCTGGCTCACGCTCGCGAATTGCTCGACGTGGCACGAGCACCCGAATCGTTAATGTAGGCTGAAGTTCCGTGAGCAGGCCTCCTGGAATCCCCGCAGTGACCAAGCACGTTTTTGTGACCGGAGGAGTTGCCTCCTCCCTGGGCAAGGGGCTGACCGCCTCGAGTCTCGGACGACTTCTGCGTTCGCGTGGCCTGCGGGTCACCATGCAGAAACTCGATCCGTATCTCAACGTGGATCCCGGCACCATGAACCCGTTCCAGCACGGCGAGGTCTTCGTGACCGACGACGGCGCTGAGACCGATCTCGATATCGGTCACTATGAGCGCTTCTTGGACGCAAATCTGGGACAGATCGCCAACGTGACGACGGGGCAGGTCTACTCGAGCGTCATCGCCAAGGAGCGCCGCGGCGACTATCTCGGCGACACCGTTCAGGTGATTCCCCACATCACCAACGAGATCAAGGACCGCATCCTGGCCATGGGCGGCCCGGACGTTGACGTCGTCATCACCGAGGTCGGTGGAACTGTGGGCGACATCGAGTCCCTGCCCTTCCTCGAGGCGGCTCGTCAGACCCGTCACGAGATCGGCCGGGACAACTCGTTCTTCCTGCACGTGTCGCTGGTTCCCTACATCGGACCGTCGGGCGAGTTGAAGACCAAGCCCACCCAGCACTCCGTGGCCGCGCTGCGTCAGGTCGGCATCCAGCCCGACGGTCTGGTCCTGCGCGCCGACCGGGAGATCCCCCAGTCGATCAAGAACAAGATCTCGCTGATGTGCGACGTCGAAGCCGAGGCCGTGGTCTGCGCCGCCGACGCCGCGTCGATCTACGACATCCCCAAGGTCCTGCACCGCGAAGGACTCGACGCCTATCTGGTGCGCCGGCTCAACCTGCCCTTCCGCGACGTCGACTGGACGCTGTGGGACGACCTGCTTCGGCGGGTGCACCACCCCACCGAGGAGGTCACCGTCGCGCTGGTCGGCAAGTACATCGACCTCCCCGACGCCTACCTTTCGGTGGCCGAGGCGCTGCGAGCAGGAGGTTTCGCCCACGAGGCCAAGGTGCACCTGAGGTGGATCGCCTCCGACGAGTGCGCCACCCCCGCCGGCGCGGCCAAACAGCTCAGTGATGTGGACGCGATCTGCGTCCCCGGCGGGTTCGGCATCCGGGGCCTCGACGGGAAGCTCGGAGCCTTGACCTACGCCCGCACCCACGGTGTTCCGACTCTCGGACTCTGCCTGGGTCTGCAGAGCATGGTGATCGAGTACGCCCGCAACGTGGCCGGTCTGGAGAAAGCCGACTCGACCGAGTTCGACCCCGACTGCCCCGAACCGGTGATTGTCACCATGGAGGAGCAGAAGGACTACGTCGAGGGCGCCGGTGACTTGGGCGGCACGATGCGGTTGGGGTTGTACCCCGCCGACCTCACGCCCGGCAGCGTGGCCGCCGAGGCCTATGGTTCGACGCGCATCGAGGAGCGTCACCGGCACCGCTACGAGGTCAACAACAGCTACCGCGACCAACTAGCCGACGCCGGTTTGGTGTTCTCCGGAATCAACACCGAGCTCGACCTCGTCGAGTTCGTGGAGCTTCCCCGCGAGGTGCACCCCTACTACATCTCCACGCAGGCCCACCCCGAGTACCGGTCGCGACCGACCCGTCCGCATCCGTTGTTCGCGGGACTGGTCGGCGCCGCGATCGATCGCCAGCGTGAGTTGCGCTTCCCGATGGATGAGTCCGGACTCCGTCGCCCCGCCGAGGACAGTTGAGCTCGGAACCAGAACGGCCAGGACCCCGCGAACGTCATATCGGTGACACCCGCGAGTCCTGGCCGGTGGTGACCAGCGAGGACCTACACCGCGACGGTTGGGTGATGGCCCTCCGGCGGGACACCATTCACGCACCCGGAGACGCCGAGGAAACCTTCGGGCGGCTGGTCCTGGAGCACCCCGGGGCGGTGGTCGTACTCGCCCTGGACGAGCAGGACCGGGTCCTGTGTCTGTGGCAGTACCGCCACCCCGCTCAGCGCCGCTTCCTGGAGGTGCCAGCAGGACTGATCGACACCCCCGACGAGGATCCGATCGAGGTGGCTCGGCGGGAACTGCGGGAGGAGGCTCAGTTGCGGGCCGAGGACTGGACCCACCTCAGCTCGCTCTACTCCTCGCCCGGGATCTC
>CBDTZB010000568.1:0-2246 GCA_965364795.1 uncultured Nocardioides sp. | reverse complement strand
CTTCCCCTACTGCACCCGCGACGCCAAGGCGTGCGACACCGACCACGTCATCCCATACAGCCGGGACGGAAGCACCTGTTCCTGCAATTTGGCGCCGTTGTGTCGGCGACATCACCGCGCGAAAACGCACTCGAAGTGGTCCTACGTCGTGCTCGACCCAGGGATCTATCTGTGGACCACCCCCACCGGCTTCGACCTGATCCGCGACCACCGAGGAACCCGACGACCACCACAGCCCGAAGAACAAGAACCCTGACCACCAAGCCCCAATAGCCCGATCATCCACAGGAGGTCGGGCTAGCGGTGTGTGATCTGGTCGCCGATTCGGATCGTGCCGCCCGTGGTCACCAGCGCACCGATCGCCAGGCAACGATTCCGCTCTGTGTTGATCGTGCGGAGAACGTCCAGGTCGCGTTCCAGTCCCGGCAGCGGGCGGGTGACCATCACGCAACGGTCAATGCGTTTGCGCACGTCGAGCACCACCTCGGAACTCACCGTGAGTGAGCCGTCCACCCAGCCGTCCTCAACTCCCGCCTCGCCGCCGCTAAGCAGCAGGTTGGTCCGGAAACGGCGTTCATCCCACTGGCCCAGGGTCGCGGTGCTCACCAAAGAGATCCGGGATCGCACGCTGTCGTGCCAGGCGCCGCCCGGCCCCTGCCAGCTGTCCCAACCGGTGTCGTTCTCCGCGTCTTGCGGCGCTTCGTAGACCCCGCCCTCGGGCCCCGCGCGTTCAAGACGGACCGGCAGGCCCAGCCAAGCCGAGAGCACGTCATGGCAATCGGGTTGGTCGCTGGTCACCATCGCTCCATCGGGCAGGGTGATCTCCGAACGGCCGTCAGCGTCGTCCAACCACCGGGCCTTGGCGAACAGCAGCGCGGGCGTACGCCGAGCCGTCAGGATCTTGCCGGTCCGCAGGTCCCTCAGACCGAAGGCTCGGTCACCGACGAGGCCTAGATCGTTCACCGGCACCCGCTCAAGCCGCTCGCCACCCATCGACTTCACCGGGAAGCGGGTGATGCGCTGGACGGTGATCGGGCTCATCGGCAGGGAAGGGTCTCGGTCAGGTTGTCCTGAACGGCCTCGGTGAGGTCGGAGAGCACTTCACCCCCGGTGACCTGGCGGTACTGCGCCGGCACCTTCACAGAGATCAGCGGCTTGTAGCCGACGGCGGTGAAGGTCGCGTCGATGGCGTCGTCATCGATCTGCTCGTCGGGGAGGTACCACCCCACCCCGTTGACCTCCACGCAGAAGGCGAACTCGTCGAAACCCTCCGGCAACTCCTCGACGCAGGAAACCACGATCGGCGGATCGCCGAACGCGCGCGCCGGCGCGTCAGGCGGATCGACCTCAACGCGCTCGAAGTCCAGCAGCGGATCGGGGACATCGGCGAGGAAACTGTCGCAGGCCGCCTGGAGGTCGGGGTCGAGCTCCGGAACGGGAACCCCAACCCCGCCGCAGGCGCTCAGCGTCAGGGCTAGAGCAGCCACGCAGGCCCCCGCACGGATAGAACCGTGGGGGAGCCGGCGGTTGAATCTCAGCGTCGACTCAGATGTGAACGACGGGGCAGGTCAGAGTGCGGGTGATCCCGTCAAGGTTCTGCACCTTCGAGACCACCAGCTTGCCCAGCTCGTCGACGTTGCGAGCCTCGGCGCGCACGATCACGTCGTAGGGGCCGGTGACGTCCTCAGCGACGGTGACACCCTTCAGGCCAGCGATGGCCTTGGCCACCTCGGCGGCCTTACCGACATCGGTCTGGATCAGGATGTAAGCCTGGACGACCATGGTGTTCTCCCTCGCGTATTTGCGAATGTGCCCACGCCGCTTCGGACTGCGGCGCGCGGAACAACCTACCTCTCCATGGTGGCACGCCGATAGTCGGGAGTTGGCCGCCATCGCCTCCTGTCTGGTGTGATGGCGCGGTGACGACAACCCAGGAGCCGACTGTCGCCGATCGTGGTGAGTTCGGGCTGATCTCCGACGTCACCGCCCTGTTCGCTCAGGGGGAACACGTCCTGATCGGCCCGGGGGACGACGCTGCGGTGCTGCGGATCAAGAACGGCCACGTCGTGGTCTCCACGGACCTGATGGTCGAGGGCAGACACTTCCGACGTGATTGGGCCAGCGCCGAGGACGTGGGACATCGTGCTGCGGCCCAGAACCTCTCCGACATCAACGCCATGGGTGGCCGGGCCACCTCATTGACGGTGGGACTCGCCGTCCCCGAAGACCTCCCCGCAGCATGGGTG
>CBDTZB010000567.1:0-2260 GCA_965364795.1 uncultured Nocardioides sp. | reverse complement strand
CCGACCGCGAGGGCGTCGTTCTTCACCTTGGCCATCGTGTGCATGGTGTGGATCAGCGGAACGCCCCACCGGTCGCGGGCCAGGGCGCCGACCTGGCCGGAGAGCCAGTAGTGGGAGTGCACGGCGTCGTAGTGCCCGACGTCCTGCTCGGCCTCGGCGCGCAGCACCTCGCGGGCGAAGACGCACAACTGGGCCGGCAGTTCGTTCTTGGTCAGCCCCTCGAAGGGACCGGCGTGGATGTGGCGGACGGTGACGCCATCGCTGTGGGAAGCGACCGAAGGCAGCGTTGAACTCGTGGAGCGGGTGAAGATGTCGACCTCGATCCCGCGCGCGGCGAGGCGGCGGGAGAGTTCGATGACGTAGACGTTCATCCCCCCGGCGTCACCGGTGCCGGGTTGGTCGAGCGGGGAGGTGTGCAGGCTGATCATCGCGATTCGACGAAGGTCTCCCACGCTTGATCCTCCTGCTCCTGGTTGTGGCGCGCCCGAGCGACTGTGGGCAACGATCCTTGATGGAACCGAGCGGGTGCCTGGATCATTCCCGCGGCGCTTTCGGACCTGGGTCGGCTTCGTGACACCGCAGGCACCTCTGGCGCTCAACGAGAGGTGCCTGGGGTGTCACGAGCGTGCGGGGGACACAATGTCGTCATGAACCAGGATTCCTCCCTCACCCCTCGCCCCCTAGCCGTCGTGACGGGCGCGAGCAGCGGGATCGGGGCCGCCACGGTGCGCCAACTCGCCGCCGAGGGTTTCCACGTGGTCTGTGCGGCGCGGCGTACCGAACGGATCGAGGCGTTGGCGGCTGAAGTGTCCGGCACCGCGGTTTCGTGCGACGTCACCGACGCCGACTCGGTGGCCCGCTTGGCGCAGCGCGTGAACGAGCTCGGGGACGGTCGGCTCGCCGTACTGGTCAACAACGCCGGAGGCGCCTTCGGGTCGAGTCCGGTCGCCGAGGCCGACAGCGACGACTGGCGCCGGATGTACGACGTCAACGTGATCGGCCTGATGCAGGTCACCCGTGCGCTGCTGCCCGCCCTGATCGCCAGCGGAGCCGGGGTGATCCTCAACGTCGGTTCGACCGCGGGCCGGGTGGCCTATGAGACCGGCGGTGGCTACACGGCCGCGAAACACGGGGTCAAGGTCGTCACCGAAACTCTGCGCTTGGAGTTGTTCGACCAGCCCGTTCGGGTCTGCGAGATCGCCCCAGGGATGGTGCAGACCGACGAGTTCGCGCTGGTGCGCTTCGGTGGCGACCAGGAGAAAGCCGCTGCGGTGTACGCCGGCGTTGAGAACCCCTTGACCGCCGACGATGTGGCCGACGCGATCGTGTGGATGGTGACGCGGCCCGCGCACGTCAACATCGACGAACTCGTCATCCGCCCGCGCGCCCAGGCCGCCCAACACAAGGTGCACCGCACCAGCTGACATGGACTCCCGGACAGCCGGACTGTCTGAGAGACTTGGCCCCATGCAGACCATCGGACTTGTGGGCGGCCTCAGCTGGGAGAGCAGCGCGGCGTACTACCAGGCACTGAACCTCGGAGTCGAGCAACGCCTCGGCGGCCTCAGCTCAGCCAAAACCGTGATGACCTCGGTCGACTTCGCGGAGGTCACCGCCCTCCAGCAGGAGGAGCGTTGGGACGACGTCGCGAACATCCTCTCCGCGGCAGCCCAGTCGGTCGAGCGGGCGGGCGCGGACTTCCTGATGCTGTGCACCACGACCTTCCACCGGGTGGCCGAGCAGGTTCAGGAGGCGGTCGATCTCCCGCTGCTGCACCTCGGTGACGTCATCGCCGAGGCCTGCCTTGAGCAGCGCGTCGAGAACGTCGCCTTCGTCGGCACGGGTTTCGCGATGTCGCGCACCTTCTTCACCGACCGGATCGCCAGCCACGGCCTGAACGTCGCGGTCCCGGACGCCCGCCACCACGAGACGATCAACCGGATCATCTACGACGAGTTGGTGCACGGGAAGGTCCTCGACGAGTCCCGCAGGGTCCTGGTCGACCTGATCGGCGAGCTGTGGGACCAGGGCTCGGGCGGCCTGATCCTCGGCTGCACCGAGTTGGAGTTGCTGATCAACCAGTCCGACTCCGACATCCCCGTCTTCGCCGGCACCAGCCTGCACGTCGACGCCGCCCTGGACCGCGCCCTCGCCTGACCCGTCACCACAGGGTTGGCTTGGGTTCAAGCGCGAGTCGGCGCATCTTGACGCTAAAAAGCGCTCGAGTCGGCGCGTTTTGCGTCAACTAACGCCGACTCGG
>CBDTZB010000566.1:0-2263 GCA_965364795.1 uncultured Nocardioides sp. | reverse complement strand
TTCTCCAACAACCAGCTCTACTGGATGGCCGCCATGCCCGGGCTCTCGGCCGGGCTCTTCCGCTTGGTCTGGATGGTCCTGCCGCCCATCATGGGCACCCGCAAGATGGTCTCGATCACCAGCCTGCTGCTGATTGCCTCGACCCTGGGTTGGGGGGTGCGGGTGCAAACACCCGACGCGCCCTACTGGGAGTTGATGACCCTGGCTCTACTGGCCGGCATCGGAGGCGGAGCGTTCTCCGGCTTCATGCCCAGCACGTCGTACTTCTTCCCGAAGTCCAAGCAGGGCACCGCCCTGGGTCTGCAGGCAGGGTTGGGGAACTTTGGGGTCTCCCTGGTCCAGTTGCTCACGCCGATCCTCATCGGGCTCTCTGCTCTCGCAATTTTCGGCGGCAGTCAGCAACTCACCACACCGGGCGCTGAACCCCGGGAGGTGTGGTACCAAAACGCTGCCTTCGTCTGGATCCCGCTGATGGTGATCGGAGCGATCTTCGCCTGGTCGATGCTGAAGTCGGTGCCGATGACGGTGAACGTTCGCCAGCAGTTCGACATCTTCAGCAACAAGGACACCTGGCTGATGACGTTGCTCTACATCATGACCTTCGGCACCTTCTCCGGGTTGGCGGCCCAGTTCGGCCTCCTGATGAGCAACCTCTACGGAGCAGGCAACGACAAGATCGTGGCCGGCGCCGGGGCCACAGCAAGCCTCCTCATCGACGGTTACTCGGTGCCCGATCCGGTGAAGTTCGTCTTTCTCGGTCCACTCATCGGCGCCGCGGCCCGCGTGGCCTTCGCTCCCTTGACCGACCGCACGGGCGGAGCCATCTGGACGTTGATCTCCGGTGTCGGTCTGGTGGTTTCGATCGCGATCACCATCCCCGCGCTGACGCCAGACTTCAGCTCGGCCGACGCCCTGCGCGGTGACTTCAACCAGTTCCTCTGGGGGATGCTCGCGATCTTCTTGTTCTCCGGCATCGGGAACGCCTCGACGTTCAAACAGATGCCGATGATCTTCGAGCGCCGGCAGGCCGGTGGCGTCATCGGATGGACGGCGGCAATTGCGGCCTTTGGTCCCTTCTTCTTCGGCGTCGGGGTGACCACACTGGGACCCACGACTTTCTTCGCCATCGGGATCGTTTGGGCCCTGATGTGTATTGCCATCACCTATCAGCGCTACGCCCGACGCGGTGCCCCCAAGCCGGGGTAATCACCGGTTGGAGATCCAGAGAAGCACCTTCACCCCTGTTGTTCCCACGAAAGGCAACCGCTGATGAGTACCGATTCGCAACCGGGCCTTGATGGTCCGCTGTCCGACGCGCTCGTCCGGAGTCGACGGTTCTTCACCCGGGGCACCGTCTCGGAGGATCTGCGGACCCTGTCTCAGACCGGTGGGCGGGAGGCCGATGACTTCTATCGGGACCGCTGGAGCCACGACAAGGTGGTGCGCTCCACCCACGGGGTGAACTGCACCGGGTCGTGTTCGTGGAAGGTCTACGTCAAGGACGGGATCATCACCTGGGAAACCCAGCAGACCGACTACCCCTCGGTCGGGCCGGACTCCCCGGAGTACGAACCCCGCGGCTGCCCGCGTGGCGCCGCGTTCTCCTGGTACACCTACTCGCCGACCCGGGTTCGCTACCCCTACGTGCGCGGCGTACTGCTGCAGATGTTCCGCGAGGCCAAGAGTCAACACGGCGGTGACCCCGTGAAGGCGTGGGAGCACATCGTTGAGAACCCGCAGCGGGCAAAGGCCTACAAGTCCGCCCGCGGCAAGGGTGGTCTGGTGCGAGCCACGTGGGAGGAAGCCAGCGAGATCATCGCGGCCGCCCACGTGCACACGATCAAGAAGTACGGCCCCGACCGAGTTGCCGGGTTCTCACCGATTCCCGCCATGTCGATGGTGTCGCACGCTTCCGGCGCACGGTTCGTCAACCTCATCGGCGGCTCGATGCTGAGCTTCTACGACTGGTACGCCGACCTCCCCGTCGCCTCACCCCAGGTCTTCGGTGACCAGACCGACGTCCCGGAGTCGGGCGACTGGTGGAACGCCGGCTACCTGATCATGTGGGGTTCCAATCTGCCGGTCACCCGAACCCCGGACGCCCACTGGATGACCGAAGCGCGCTACCGCGGCCAGAAGGTCATCGCGGTGGCCCCCGACTACGCCGACAACGTCAAGTTCGCCGACGAGTGGTTGCCGGCCAAACCGGGCACGGACGCCGCCCTGGCCATGGCGATGGCCACGTCGTGCTCAAGGAGGTCTT
>CBDTZB010000565.1:0-2267 GCA_965364795.1 uncultured Nocardioides sp. | reverse complement strand
ACTTCTCGGCCTGTTCGATCAACGTGAGCATGTCGCCCATGTCGAGGATCCGCGAAGCCATCCGGTCGGGGTAGAAGACGTCGAAGTCGGTCAGCTTCTCCCCCGAGGAGGCGAACATGACCGGGCGGCCGGTCAGCGACCGGATCGATAGGGCGGCACCACCACGGGCGTCACCGTCGAGCTTGGTCAGCACCACGCCGTCGAACCCGACGCCGTCGAGGAACGCCTTGGCCGTAGTGACTGCGTCCTGACCGATCATGGCGTCGACCACGAAGAGGACTTCGTCGGGGTTGACCGCGTCGCGGATGTCCGCGGCCTGCTGCATCATCTCGGAGTCGACACCGAGGCGTCCTGCGGTGTCGACGATGACGACGTCGTAGAGCGCCCGCTTGGCTTCCTCGAGCGAAGCCCGAGCCACTCCGACCGGGTCCCCCACACCGTTTCCGGCCTCCGGCGCGAAGACGGGTACGCCGACCCGCTCTCCGTTGACCTGCAACTGGTTGACGGCGTTGGGTCGCTGCAGGTCACAGGCGACCAGGAGCGGACTCTTGCCCTGGTCCTTGAGCCACAGCGCTAACTTCGCGGCCAGCGTCGTCTTTCCAGCACCTTGGAGGCCAGCGAGCATGATGACCGTCGGGCCGGTCTTGGCGTAGCGCAGGCGCCTGGTCTCACCGCCGAGGATCTCGACAAGTTCGTCGTTGACGATCTTGATGATCTGTTGGGCGGGGTTCAGCGCACCGCTGACCTCTTCGCCGCGGGCCCGCTCCTTGACCGCGTTGACGAACTCCTTGACGACCGGGAGGGCCACGTCGGCCTCGAGCAGGGCGATGCGGATCTCACGCGCGGTCGCGTCGATATCCGCCTCGGTGAGCCTGCCCTTACCGCGCAGGTTCTTAAAGGTGTCGGCTAGCCGGTCAGAGAGTGTGGCGAACAAGTCAGTCCTCAACGATAGATCTGGGTGACCCCCAGCCTAGTGGTGGTCGTCCGGGCGTCAGCGTGCAGGACTACGCTGCGCGGGATCTCCCGCAAGCGCGGCCCGCACCACGTGGGCCGCCTCGGCGGCCCGCTCCTCCGACAGCGCCCCTGCACTGTCCTCCTGAAGATAGAACACATCGACGGCCTGAGGCCCCAACGTGTCCAGGTGGGCCGACCGCACGGTCACCTCGAGCCCGGCCAGGGCCGCACAGACGAGATACACCACTCCGGGACGGTCCGCGGCGCGAACCTCCAGCACCGTGGACTGCTCGCTGGCCTCCGGCCGCACCACCACGGTGGGCTCCAAAGCCGCGGGATCCACGGCTGGCAACCGTTTAGTGGGGTCCAACCGGCCAGCGACGATCGCGGCGTAGCGGGTCCGCAGGATGGCCGGGTCCAACACCTCCTCGGCGATCTCCCACACCGCCACCGCGTGCTCTCCTTGCGACCAGATGCGGGCAGCCCGCACCGGTGTGCGTTGGAGGGCGAACATCGCTGCCAGATCGGCAAGCAAGCCGACGCGGTCCACCGCGATGGTGGTGACCCGGGCTCCGTCGGACACGGGTTCGACCTCGATCGAGACCGCCCCGGGCAACAACTCGGGGATCGGGAGGTCCTCGGTCCGGATCGATGGCAACGACGTACCCGAGTCCAGCGAGGCGTGCGCGCGGCGGCCCAGGTCCCGGATCAGACCCGAGCGCCACGACGACCACGCCTTCGGGGAAGTTGCCTTGGCGTCGGCCTCGGTCAGAGCGATGAGCAGTGACATTGCCTCGGGGGTTTCCAACCGCGAGGTGACGAGGTCCACGGTTGCGGGATCATCCGGATCCCGGGTCGTGGCCGTCTGCGCCAGGAGGAGATGCCACCGCACCAACAGAGCGATCAACTCAACCGCTTCAGGCTCGAAGCCCATCCGGGTTGCGATGCTGCGGGCCAATGGCTCCCCCGCGATGCTGTGCTCGACCAACCCGCCCTTGCCGATGTCGTGCAGCAGCGCCGAAACCATCAGAACGTCGGGACGCCCCACGTTCCGGATCAGGCCCGAGGCCTCGATGCAGGTCTCGATGACGTGACGGGCGACAGTGAAGCGATGGATGACCGAGGCATGGGGCACCACACGGATCCGCTCCCACTCGGGCAGGATCCGAGCCAGCGCCCCCGTCTCGTCGAGGGTCTCCCAGACTCCGAGAAGTCCCGTCCCCGAGGCGAGCAGGCGCACCAGCAGTTGACGGGCCTCCGTCGGCCAGGGGTCGGGCAAGTCCGCACACTCGCGAACCAGCCGCGCGGCGGTG
>CBDTZB010000564.1:0-2273 GCA_965364795.1 uncultured Nocardioides sp. | reverse complement strand
GCAGCAGGGCCCGCTTGAGGCATCCCCACGCCTCGACCGGGCCCTGCTGGAGCAGAGGCCTCCGCAATCCCCCCAGATCTGCGGCCTAGCCTCGCTCATCCACCACCAATCCCCCCGGTTAGTGCTGGCCGTCTGCAGTCATCCCCCGATTCCTGCTGACAAAGAGAACATTACGGATGCCGCGCCAACAGATGGCCCACATCCGGGGTACGGCTGGGGAAGGGTTCGGTAACACCGAATTGACCATCCCCGCGGGCTTCAGGAGACCTCACGTTGATCTTGCGAAAGTCTTGAGGATTAGTCGGTGGTGAACCGGAGCCAGACCTACAGGGCTGCCAATTCTGGCCGGAAACCCGCACCGCTAGGCGCAGCGAAAGACCTCACGCCCGGCCGCTTCCGCGGCGTCCTGGACCGACAGGGTGTCGCGCACGACGCCGAAGATCTCCTCCAGCACCAACGGTGCGTCCGCGATCCGCATGTGCGGGTTGGTGATGGCGACGGGATGCCACCAGGCGCCGTCGGCGGTGATCACCGGCTCGGGTTCGAGGTTGTCGATGGACACGTGCACGCCACCCTCGGCGAAACCCTCGTCGGCGACTGGGCGGATCACCCGGTCCTCCTTGTCGATCCCGATGGCGTCGAGGCGCTCGTGTAGGGCAGCGACGCCGACCGGGTCCTCATCGAACATGGTGGCGGCGACGCGGACCTGGAAGCCCAGCGAGCGAGCCAGGTCGATGCCGTCCATCGCGCGGGCCCAGGAGCCAGCCCCACGCATCTTGTCGTGCGGTCCGGGCGCAGCGGAGTCCAGACTCACCTGCATCACGACCGAGCGGTCGATGTTCTCGAGGGTCTCGCGGCGGCGACCCTTCCCGAAGACCATGGCGTTCGTCAGGATCGTGCGCGAGAGCCCGTCGCCAGCCTCGACGAGCTGTCCCAACTCGGGATGCATGAACGGCTCACCACCGGTGAGGAACAACTCCTTGCCGCCCTGCGCCTTGAACTCGGCGAACAGGTCGCGGCAGACGTCGACGTCCAGGCGGCGGGCATCGGCTTTGGGAGAGGACTCGGCACAGCAGTAGAGGCAGGCAAGGTTGCAGTCGAAGTTCGTGTAGGCCCACAACCGGCTGCCCACCGGGGTGCGACCACCGAGGCTGAAAACGGTCGCCGACTCGGCGGGCACGCCGGCCTTCGCCACCGAGAACCACCATGGCCCTTGCTCGGTCTCCGCTACCCGCGAAACGATCTGGTGACCGACCAACTCGGCCCAGACCGGGAGATCGACCTCCACACTGGGCTCGGCGCTGCGAATGCCGAGGCTGTCGCCAGCCTCGAGGCGACGCATCGCCCGGGTGATCAGCAGCAGCAGCCCGCTGCCGCAGTCCATGTCCCCACCGTCGATCAAAGTTTTCACGTGTCCTGCAGGGGTATCCTGAGGGCCTTGGGGGACGATCAGCGGCCGGTCATCGTGTTTCATGTCCAGACACTACGGGGTGGGTAGGGTCGAGAGATGACCGACGAGCCGCTTTACCGCCCCACCGACGCTGAGTCCCGCAGCGAGTTCTGGGAGAACGTGCACGACGACAAGGACGTGGACGGGGTGTCCTGGTGGCAGTCGGTCCCCGGTCTGTCGTTGGGACTGGTCGATCAGACCGAGATCGCCAAGGACCGCGGGGTCATCGACGTCGGTGCCGGTTGGTCCACCTTGATCGACCACCTCATCGAGCGCGGCTACGAGGACCTCACGGCCATCGATCTGTCGGCGACCGCGCTACAGACCGTGCGCGACCGCATCCCCGCTGATCGTGCCGACGTGGTTCTGGACGTCGCTGACATCCTCGACTTCCGACCGGGCCGGACCTACACGATCTGGCACGACCGCGCCGTCTTCCACTTCCTCACCGAACCCGAGGAGCGCGAGGAGTACCGCGAGTCCCTGACCCGCTGCCTCGAGCCCGGTGGGTACGTCGTGGTGGCCACCTTCGGACCCGACGGGCCCACGACCTGCAGCGGCCTCCCGATCGTGCGCTACACCCACGAGGAGTTGGCCGCGGAGTTCCCCGGCTTCGAGCTGATCGCGACCAGCGGGGAAGAACACCTCACGCCCTGGGGCACGAATCAGCAGTTCACAGCCATCCTGCTCAAACACCAGGCCTGACCAGAGAGAAGGCGACCATGACTCACTTCGGCGACCACCAGTCTCTGATCTACCTCAACGGCATGTTCGCCGGGCAGGTCCCCGAGATCACCACCAACCTCGCTGAACTCGAAGCCCA
>CBDTZB010000563.1:0-2283 GCA_965364795.1 uncultured Nocardioides sp. | reverse complement strand
GCTTCTGCTGCTCCCGGGTCAGAGCCAGACTCATCGCCGACTTGAAGCGAGCCACCGGGTCGCGCAACAGCACCAACAGCAGGCTGTCGGGGAGGAGCCGGGCGACCGTAGCCGGGGTTGAGGCGTGGCGGAGGTACTGCGGGGACCACTCACCGCGGGCGCTGCCGTTCTCGGGGAAGAGGTCGAAGTACTCCGACGCCTCGATCCGCCCGTCGGCCACCTTGTGCAGGAGCTGCTGCTCCTTCTTGCCGTTCTCCCCCAAGCCGACCTGCGGGTGTTGGGTCAGCAGATCAGTCAGCCAGGTCGTGCCGCTGCGTTGTGCGCCCAGGCCTATCCATGCCGGTTGTCCCATGAAGGGAACCCTATAGATTCCCTGAGGCTGTGCGCCGTGGGACCCACCCCACCGTCAGTTCTTTACGTCCTGCGCCGAGGAAGTGAAGTGGACCACCCGTTGCGGGAAGGCGATGGTGATGCCCTGGGCGTCAAGAGCCGCTTTAGCGGCAACGGCCACGCTGCTTCGCACCCGCCACATATCGGCGTTGGGCGAGCCATGCCAGAACCGGAGCGCGACGTTGATGGTGCTGTCGCCGAACTCGAAGACCCATGCCTCGGGAGGGTGCAGTTCGTGCACGCCCTCCACGGTGGGGGTGACCTCCAACAGCACGCGGGTGGCGTGCTCAAGATCGGTCTCGTAGTCCAATCCGATCACCAACTCGCTTCGCCGCACCGGCGTATTGGTGTAGTTGGTGATGGGCGAGTTCAGCACCTGGGAGGAGGGGATGAGGATCTCGTTGCCGTCGAAGGTCAGCAGGCGCACCGTGCGGAAGTTCACCTCCATCACCCGACCCTCGAGGTCGTTCGTGGCGATCTGATCGCCACGTCGGAAGGGTCTGCGGATCTGCAGGATCACCGAAGCGATGGCGTTGGCGAGGACCGATTGGACGGCCAGCGCGACCGCGATGCCACCGATTCCCAAGGCGCCCAACAACGGCGTGATGGCTAAGCCCAAGGAGTTGAGCACGAACATGAAGACGGCGCCGATCAGCAGCGCCTGAACGAAGCGACCCAGCATGCGGGCGGCACCGGCTGCCTCGTCGGGCCCGCTCAGCGCCCTGATCAGCAGGCGGCGTACGACGTAGGCAATGAGTATTCCGGCCGCGAGAATGCCCACGGCTACGAGAACTTCGATGACCGAGATGCCGGATCCGCCGATGTCGTCCACGACACCATCTTGACCCACCTGCGGCTCCGGCGTGGCGAACGTCTACTCGGCGAACGCCTCCAGCGGAGGGCACGAGCACGTGAGGTTGCGGTCACCGTAGGCCTGATCGACTCGTCCGACTGGTGGCCAGTACTTGTCTGGATCGATGCCGGCTGGGAAGACCGCGACCTCACGTGAGTAGTCGCGGTCCCACTCCTGCACCAGGGTGCGGGCGGTGTGGGGAGCGCCGCGCAAGGGAGACGTCTCCGGTGTCCACTCCCCCGCGCCGACCCGGTCGATCTCACCCTTGATCGCGATCATCGCGTCGCAGAATCGGTCGATCTCGGCGAGATCCTCCGACTCGGTCGGCTCCACCATCAGCGTTCCGGCGACAGGGAAAGACATCGTCGGGGCGTGGAAGCCGTAGTCGATCAGGCGCTTGGCGACGTCGTCGACCGACACGCCTGTGCTCTTACTGATCCCGCGCACGTCGAGGATGCACTCGTGGGCGACGAGGTCTCCGTGACCGCGGTAGAGCACTGGGAAGAACTCACCCAGTCGAGCCGCGACGTAGTTGGCGGAGAGTACGGCGCAGGCGGTCGCCCTGGTCAGACCCTCCCCACCCATCAGGCGGATGTAGGCCCATGAGATCGGCAGAATGCCGGCCGAGCCATAAGGCGCCGCACTGATGGGTCCGATGCCGGCCCGCTTCGCCGGGTCTGGGTGTTGGGCGTGAGAAGGCAGGTAGGGGGCCAGGTGCTCGAGCACTGCGACCGGCCCCACGCCGGGTCCACCGCCGCCGTGCGGGATGCAGAAGGTCTTGTGCAGGTTCAGGTGCGACACGTCGCCGCCGAACTCGCCGGGACGGGCGTAGCCCAGAAGCGCGTTCAGGTTCGCGCCATCGACGTAGACCTGTCCTCCGTGGCTGTGCACGATCGAGCACAACTCGGTGATGGAGTCCTCGTAGGCTCCATGCGTCGAGGGGTAGGTCACCATGATCGCCGCGAGACTTTGTGCGTGCTGCTCGCACTTGGCCCGGAGATCCTCCAGGTCGATCCCGCCGTCCTCGGCCGCCTTGATCA
>CBDTZB010000562.1:0-2287 GCA_965364795.1 uncultured Nocardioides sp. | reverse complement strand
CTTCACGAAGTCGGCGTCCTTGCGGCGCAGGGGTGCCGACGTGGCGGGCGCCTGAGCATTGGCCGGGGCAGGCGTCGCGGCCTGGGGAGCGGGTGCAGTCGCTGCGGTGGCGACCGCCGGACCGAACGAGGCGACGAGGGCCGCGGCGAGGCCGGCGGCGAGACCGCGACCGAGAGGGCGTCGGAGCAGATTCTGACGAGAAGGTTCGGGGCGCGCGGGTCGTGCGGAATGCAGCATGCGCGGAACCTACGTTGCTTGAGGTGGGTCGCGCGACAGATTCACGAAACAATCAGGTGGTGGGCAGGTCTTCACGAGGGCCCGGCACCGTGAGCGCGGCGATCACAGTGGTGATGGGAACAGCTAGGACGAGCCCGATGCTGCTCACCAACGACCGAACTATCTCCTCGGCGATCTCCTCCGTGGCGATCAGATCCAGCAGGGGTCGGTCGAAAAGTTGAATCACCAGAAGGACCGTCAACGCTGTGCCTGCGTAGGCGAACACGATCGTGTAGATCGTTGAGGCGATGTGGTCGCGGCCGATGCGCATGGCACTGGCGAACAACGTTGCGCGAGACATCGCGGGGGCGGCGGTGCGTAACTCCCACACCGCCGAGGACTGGGTGATCGTGACGTCGTTGAGGACGCCGAGCCCCGCGATCACCACCGCCGCGAGGAGCAGTTGGCTGAACGTGATGTCAGAAGTCACCGAGGTGAGGACCCGACTGCCCTCGTCCGTGACGCCGGTGAGGTGGGTGGCGCCGATGGCGTAGAGGCCCACGACTGCGGTGATGGCCAGTCCGCCCAGGGTTCCGGCCAGGGCCGCGCTGGTCCGAATCGAGAGTCCGTGGGTGGCGTAGAGGACGACGTACATGATGGCGGTGGACCCCACCAGCGCCACCAGGACGGGGGACTCGCCGGTGAGGAGTCCCGGTAGGACGAAGTAGCCCATCACAAGGCCAGCGAACCCCAGACTGATCAGGGCCAGCAAACCGCGCAGTCGGGCGACGATCAGGACGACCACCACGAAGGCCAGCAGCAGGACGAGGAGCGGACGATCGCGCTCGATACCGAAGTAGCTGATCCGCTCGGGGACCTGATCGGTCGCGGGGGTACGGATCAGCGCAAGCCCGTCGCCGGGCTCCAAGCCGACGTCGATGACCTCGGGCGGGACGTTCTCGACGAGGACCTCGTCCCCGGCGCGCTCACCGTCGTCGATCCTCACGGTGATGCCTGAGTCGGGCTCGAGTTTGGTGATGGTGCCGGTCGGGAAGGTTGCGGTGTCGGAGGCGAACTGCTGCGACCCGAGGAGCTTGTCGGATCGGTCTGCGTCGGGCCACAGGGTGAAAACTCCGATGAGGGTGACGAGCGCGCACAGCGCGAGGAACCCCAGCAGTGCCGTTCGGGGCCCGCGCTCGATGAAGAGGGGGTCATCGCCCTGACGGTGTGATGCGTGTGAGTGTCCGGCTCCCATAGGGACAGTGTGACGGGGATCGGGCTCACTTCCCACCGACACCCGGGGTCTCCCGGCCGGATAGGGAAGTATCGACACCCCGTGGGGCGTTTCCAGACCGTGAAGGAGTTACTCGTGGCCGAGGAGACCGGCAGTAGGGCGTCGTTTCGGCTGTACGTCGAGCCCGAAATCGAGATCATGCTCCGCGTTGCCATGAGCATCACCTCCAGCCAGGCTGATGCCGAGGACCTCGTGCAGGAGTCGCTACTGCGCGCCTACAAGGCCATCGACCGGTTCGACGGGCGTCACGTGCGCGCCTGGTTGCTGACGATCCTGCGCAACACCAACGTCAGCATGCACCGACGTCAGCGTCCGATCACGGTCGACGACGCCGAACTGTTGCGCTCCTCTCGACCCGCCTTCGGGAAGGCAACCCGCACCAGCGCCAGCGCTGAAGAGACATTCATCGACGGCGAACTCCACCCCGCGCTGGATCGGGCGATCCGAGCGCTGGACCCCCGGTTCCAGGAGGCGCTGATCCTGGTGGACGTCCACGACCTCAGTTACGCCGAGGCCGCCGCCGTGATCGGCTGCCCTCCCGGCACCGTGATGTCCCGGTTGAGCCGAGCCCGCGACCGGGTCCGGCGAAGCCTGGCCCCGGACCTGCTCTCCGGAGAGGAGACGTCATGAACGCCGTTCGCATGATGATGAGGTGTCGGTGGTCCGCCCGTCGGATCCAGCGCTACCTCGACGCCGATCCCGTTGCCCCGTTAACACCAGGCGAGGTGGCCACTCTCGAGGAACACCTGGCCGAGTGCGAACGTTGTTCCGCGGTGG
>CBDTZB010000561.1:0-2293 GCA_965364795.1 uncultured Nocardioides sp. | reverse complement strand
CATGGCGGGGCCCCGGTACGCGATCTCCTCGTCGAGCGCGTGCCAACGGATGTCGGCGAAGTTCAGTGAGCGGATCGGCGCCCAATTCTCTCGGTAGTGGGTGTTGAGGAGGTAACGCTCGGCGTTCTGCAACGACTCGAGCACTCCGTCGGGTCCCTCCCCGCGGGGGAAGGGAATCGGACGGGCTAGCCCGATGGGGGCGACGATGCCCGGGTCGCTCAGCGGCAGGTTCGGATTTCCTGTTGGGCACAACTTGCCCGTGGTGCCCACTGACGTCGTCCAGGGGACCGGTTTCGATCCCACAGTCGGCCGAGGAACCCGGACCCTCGACCACTCGCTGCGGCGTTGGGCGTTGCCGAGCAACTGCCACACGCTGCCTCGGACGATGCCGATTCCGTCGCGACCCGACCCGGCCCAGTCGCCCGCCACGGCCACGTCGCCGCGCCGGTGCCTCGTTTTCGCGGCGAAGGTGCGTGTGAGCTGGCGGGAATTCGCACGGGCCGATTCCTTCAGTCTCCAGACACCGCCGACATAGCTGCCGACACTGTCCCGCCCACGGCCGAGCCAATCGCCTGCGACGGGTTGTCCGCGGCGAAACCCGAAGTTGAAACGCCGCCACGTCGTCGTTCTGGCTGGGGCGTCGAGCTTGGGCACCGCAAGAGACCAGGTGGACCCGCGAACGACGCCGATGTCGGTCCGTCCGTCGCCGTTCCAGTCCCCGGTCACCGGACGATCACCCTTGGCTCCGTAGCGAAGTCGGACTGCGTACTTCAGGGTGGTTGCCGACCCCATCATGGAGTCGTAGATCTTCCAGATGCCTCGTCGGAACACCGCGGGTGTCTCGACACCCCGCCCGAACCAGTCACCCCACAGGAGAGTGCCGTTGGTGGGAGCGGCGAGACGAGTGTCCACTGCGCCGCGACCATGCTGAGTTCGCGCCCAGGCGAATCCGCTGTCCACGTAGGTGGGCACACTGCGCGGATGATCCGAGGGGCGCGCCGAGCGGTCGACCGGAACGGTCGAAGCCGATGACGTGGCTACGTCGGCCACGGACATGCCGGGGACAGGGACGGCCGCTGCGGAGGGTGATCCGACCGTCCCCACGATCACTAGGGCGGCCACCACCTGGACCGCCAGCATTGCCGCCGCGCTGCGCCGCGACGAGGCCCCCATCAGGTGAAGTTAGCAGCAGGTGGGGTTGAGCGCTGCCCTTCGCGATCGCCGCACGCGACGGTGTCCGGAATGGCCGGTGAGCGGAATGGATCAGCGAAAGAGGTAGCCCAGCCCGCGAAGGCGCTCGAGTTCGGCCTGAAGCTCAGGATGCGGAGCCGCGTCGGCGGCGCGAGCGCCGGTCACATAGTCCGCATCAGCTTCCGACCCGGTGTCGACGACGACCGTGAGCCGGTTCGAGGCTCCCGCGTTGATCAGTGAGCCCAGCATCGAGACCGGATCAGAGCGGTCCTCCAAGGACAGCATCCGGGTTGACGCGGGCAGCCGGGGTGCTTGGGCGGAAGGGGCTCCAGCCGCGATGACCTGGTCCACGACGAACGACTCAGCGGGGACGACCGACGCGATCTGGGCCGCCGCAGCGCCGCCCTGACCACGCCCGACCAACATGACGTACGCCGCAGCCCCGGTCCCCGCTTCGGCCAGGCCAGCGCCGACAACCGCCTCAATGGTCCGCGCCGCCCGGGCGGCGTACGACGTGACGTCGCCGTCGACCAGGCGCAACCTGCTGGTGCCGCCGACGTCGGGTCCGGGCAGGTAAGCGATGAAACGGTCGGCGGCGATCTGCTTCACCTCAACTGACGCTGCACACGAACTCAGCGCCTCCATCAGTTCGCCGAGCCCACGCGGTGCAGCGCTCCAGGTCGAGGACGGCACCGCGACAGGGTCGGGTTCGTCCGGCTCGCGCAGCAGGCCCCCCGCAACATCGCGCAGGGCCGAGGTGAAGTCGGTGGTCAGGGGGTCGACCCCGCAGGCCCGCATCCCACCGGCGCCGGCCGAAGCAGCAGACTCACCGGACAGGAAGCCCGCGGTGAGCAGCGCTCGCATCGGCAGCCCGTCGAGCAGCCCGCCCCCACCCGAGACGTGCTCGAGCAACTCGGGGTTGCTGGCGGCCAATTCGTTCAGGTAGACGCCCACGGCGCCGCGATCCAACTCGTCGGTCTCTATCAGTCCGGCGGAGACCAGAGCGCCCCCCAACTCGATCTGCGGGGCGAAGTAGCCGACGGCTCGACCGGCGATGGAACCCAGCGTTTGGTAGGCCGCCGCCTGGAGATCGTCGATCCAA
>CBDTZB010000560.1:0-2294 GCA_965364795.1 uncultured Nocardioides sp. | reverse complement strand
TTGGTGTTGGCCGGGTTGCCGGTGACACCGATGCGGACGTCGTCGGCGGCGACGGCGTTGAGGGCCTTGCCCTGCGCGGTGAAGATGGCGCCGTTGGCGGAGAGCAGGTCGCCGCGCTCCATGCCGGGGCCGCGCGGGCGGGCGCCGACGAGCAGGGCGAGGTTGACGCCATCGAAGATGGTCTCGGCGTCGTC
This sequence comes from uncultured Nocardioides sp., assembly GCA_965364795.1. Lineage (GTDB taxonomy): Bacteria > Actinomycetota > Actinomycetes > Propionibacteriales > Nocardioidaceae > Nocardioides. The sequence goes on along the minus strand of CBDTZB010000560.1, from coordinate 2,100 downwards.
GCCGATCTCCACTCCAGCCAGCGTCGGGAAGGCGCAGTCGTCAAGCTCCATGACGACACCTTCGAGCGCCTTGAGCGCGGGAGTGATCTCCAGCAGGCGCAGTTCGATCGGGCGGTCGCCGAGCAGTGAACCGCTGGCGAGGCGGAAGAGCAGGCTGTAGCCGATCTGACCGGCGGCACCGGTGACGGCGATCTTCAACGGGGTAGTGCTCACTTCGGCTCCTCGAGTTTGCGTGGCTGATATCCGGCCGAACTTAGCAGCGTGAGGGTGTGGGGGACACTGGCGCCCATGAACCTTCGTCTCCGCGTGATGGTGATCGCTGGGGCCCTCCTTCTCGGGGGGTGCAGCGTCGCTGCTCCTCCGATCAGTCCCGCCGGTGGGGTTGATGAGTTGGTTATCCCCACGCCGAGCCCAGCAGCGGCGGACTTCTCCTCGATCGTGGACAACCCCTGGTTCCCGCTGGTCCCCGGGGCGGCTTGGCGCTACCGCTCGCTCGGCGATCCGGCTGGAACGCAGGCCAGCGTGTCGGCGGACGTGGTGGAGGGCGTCGAGATCGATGGCGTGGCGACCACCGGCCTGCGCACCACTCGACTCGGAGAGCGCGGCGTCACCACCTCCACGATCGACTACTACGCGCAGGATGAGGCTGGAAACGTCTGGTGGTTCGGACGTGAAGGGGAGTGGCGCGCCGGCGAGGACGCCGCGCAGGCTGGCCTGATCATGGCCGCCCGCCCCCGTCGAGGGGACGGCTACGCGCAGGCGCTTGCCCCTCAGGTGGCGGAGCCCCGAGCCGAGGTGCTCCGCACCGGGCTGGAGTTCACCACCACCCTCACGACGTACGCCGAGGTCGTGGCCATCGAGAGTTTGGACGAGCTCGGCGGGCCGGGTGTGGTGTCGTACTACGCCCGCGGCGTGGGGATGATCCGCAGTGAGTCCTCGACGACGATCGAGCTTGAGGAGTTCGCGCCCGGCTCCTAGTGAGTGTCGGGCCGAGCCTGGGTCTGCTCACTGCTGGGCTGCTGGGCGGGAATCCACTGCTGAGCGGCGGGGTCCCACTGCCATCCGTCCTGGATGATCGGCTGGGCGTAGCCGGCCTGGGTGGTCTGGGCGTAGCCGCCCTGGCTGACAGCAGCCGCCGGCGCCTTCGCTTCTTTCTTGGGAAGGACGAGGCCCGATCCTGGCACGAGCTCCCGGTCGCGTCCGAACAGCGCGGGGTAGAGCAGCCCAGCGAGGGCGGCGCCGACCAGAGGCGCCACCAAGAAGATGGGCAACTGCTTGAGCGGGTCGCTGCCAGAGAAGAGCGCGGGACCGAAAGAGCGTGCGGGGTTGGCGGAGCCGCCGTCGGCGGCGAGGGCGAAGAAGATCAGCGCGGAGTAGGTCAGGCCGATCACCGCGGGGGCGGCCACGGGGTGGGTGGCGCGCTTGTCTGTGACGGCGAGGACGACGAGGACGAAGATCGCGGTGATCAGGATCTCCAGCAGGATGGTGGCCCACCAGGCGTAGCCGCCGCCGGCGTCGCCCCAGTAGTTGGCTCCCAGGGAGTCTTCAAAGGCATCGAAGCCGTTGAAGCCGAGGGCAAGGACCAGAAGCGCGAGGCCGGCCAGGAGCGCGCCGGTGAACTGGGCCGCTGCGTAGTTCCCTGCCTCGCGCCAGCTCAGGCGACCACCCAGGGCGGCGCCGAGACTCACCGCCGGGTTGAAGTGTCCGCCGGAGATCCGGCCGAATGCGTAGATGAGGGCGAGCAGGGTGAGGCCGAACGCAAAGGCCACGTTGATTCCCTGACCGTTGCCGAAGAACGCCAAGGTGCCGCAGCCCACGAGGATGAGCGTGAAGGTGCCGATGGCCTCGGCAGCTAACTTCTGGGCGGTCGTAGCTTCCACAGTGTCGGTCATCTGGTGCTGCTCCTTGCGTGTGATCCCCAAATCGAACGCCCTGGCGGCGCCCAGGGGGAGTCTAGGGTCAGGGAGGGAAAGATTGCGCCCGACGTTGCCGCAGAAACGCGCTGCTGCAAGGGTGAAGGCGATTCCCACGTCGAGACGCTAAGATATCTTGACGTCAAGACAATCCATCACGCAGGAGTGATATCCGCCCATGGCCGAT
>CBDTZB010000559.1:0-2302 GCA_965364795.1 uncultured Nocardioides sp. | reverse complement strand
CCCAGCGTGTAGTTGGTAGAGAAGCCGTGCCCGTCAAGGGCCGAGCGCAGCACCAAGGGGTCCAGGTAGGAGCGGTGGTTGGGCAGAAACACCAAGGAGTGTTCTCGTCCGAGCGCGGCCAGGTCTTTGAGGCCCGAGGTGTCGACGTCGACCTCATAGGAACGGGTCAACCAACGCCCCAGACGACCCCAGACCCGCGATGCCGATTCATCGACGCACGCGGACATCTCTTCCAGCGCGATCTGCGCGTCCTTGCCCAGATCTTCGGGGCTGCGCCCGGTTCGCTCCGCCAGTGCGGCCAAGGTCTCGGAGTATTGAGCAGACTGCGTCACCAGCTCGACTGCGCGGCGTTCCTCGTCAGTGTTCACACCGACACCCTAGTGGCGCGCATCACACTCACAACCCGTGCCCTGATTGGTGTTCGAAGCAAGCGCTACCTACGGACGACGAACGTCTTGGATCGCGACCGCGGGGGGAACGCATGCGAGGATGAGCCGGTGATGCGGACAGTGAGTGCCTCCATGGAGGTCTGGTCATACGGACAGAGCGAGATCGAGTTGCAGGTGGCGGTAGCCCGCACCCCGGGACTGACCGTGACCGATGAGTTGACGGTGGATCATTACGGTCGGTCGCTCGACATGATCGAGATCGCAGCGCCGCACCACGGGCGCCAACACATCCTCACGCTTCCAGATGGCCTCTCACGCTTGACGTACAACGCCACCGTCGAGGGCGAGGCCGAGGTTCCCCCAGCGGACCCGATGGATCTGTCGGTGCATCGACGTCCAAGCCGGTATGCGACGTCCGATGAGTTCGGTGGCTTCGCCGTGTCCGAATTCGGCCACCTGAGCCACCAGAAGTTGCTGCCGGCCATCTCTGCGTGGGTCGGCACCCGATTGCAGTACTCCCCTGGCAGCAGCGGCCCCACCGACGGTGCTGTCCAGACCCTGCTGAAGGGTGCTGGCGTCTGCCGCGACTACGCCCACCTAGTGACCACCCTGTTGCGAGCTCTGGGAATCTCCGCTCGCCTGACTGCCGTATACGCCCCCGGCTGTGTTCCGATGGACTTCCACGCGGTGGTCGAGGCCTACGTGGAGGGCGGCTGGTACGTCGTGGATGCGACCGCACTGGCCCCCCGTTCGTCGCTGGTGCGTATCGCCACCGGCCGCGACGCCGCCGACACCGCTTTCATGTCAACCATCCGCGGCAACGTCGCTTTGAACTACTGCGGCGTCACCGCGGTTGCCGATGACGGTCTGCCCGACGACGACCTCTATCAGTTGGTGCGCATCTCCTGAATTGTGCGCGCCCCACCGAGCAGGGTCAGATGAAGAGCAGTTGCGCCCCGTCGGTCTTCTCGATGAAGTCGGCAGCACTGATGATCGCCTCGACCTCGTCGTAGAGGTCCTCCGCCTCCAGGTGCTGCATGTCGGCCGACATCCGGCAGGCCCAGAGGTGACCACCGGAATCAACGATCTGTTGGAGGAACTCCGGCACCTCAGGGACACCGGCCTCCTCGATCGACTTCTTCATCTGGCGAGTGGCCATGGCGGTCATGCCCGGCAGGCCACCTAGGCCCTGCGGCATGTGGGTCGCAGTGTTGCCAAGCATGGAGAACTTCAGGTCGCCCATAGTCAACTTGTTGATCATGTCGAAACCCCAGAACGTGAAGAACAGATGGGTTTCCACGCCTTCCCCAAGGGCTGCATTTGCCATGATGAGGCCCGGGTAGGCCATGTCGAGGTCGCCCTTGGAACAGATGATGGCGAGTTTGCGGCCGGTCTCATCCTCTCCGAAAGAGGGGATGATCGGGGTCGACTGGGTGGTAGTCATGATTGTCTCCTAGGTCGCTTCAGACGCATCCGCGGGGCTTCGGAAGCCCTGCGATATAGGCCATCTTCTTGGCCGGCTTCTTGGGGAATAGCGCGAATAACTCCTTCGTGGGGATGCCCCCGAGGGTCGCGACACGGCGGAGCGTGGCGGTCTCGCCGTGCTCGGGGTAGTCGCTGCGTAGAAAGTTGATCGCCTTCCAGTGATTCGCACTCATCTCGATGCCGACCTGTGCCGCAAGGACGCTCCCGAGCTCCTCGTTCCACTCGTCGTACTCGGTCATGAAGCCCTCGTCATTGACGTGGATCTCATGGTTGTCCAGCACGGTGATGGGCATATCAGGCCTCCTGCTTGGTCGGTGTGGTCTCGGGTTGGTGCTTGCCTGCCATCGACATCAGGGCGGGCAGTGGAACGGGTCGTCCGGGAAGTAGGACGTTCCAGTAGATCCAGCGGAAGGCGAGCTTGCCCATGT
>CBDTZB010000558.1:0-2304 GCA_965364795.1 uncultured Nocardioides sp. | reverse complement strand
GTCGTGCTGGCAGACCTGGACGCCGAGATCGACGCTGCCGGCGAGGTGACCACCCGCGAGACCGGGTTCTCAGGCCGTGGTGGGGGAGGGGCCCCGGCCGGGCGCCCGGCGGGCGGGGGCGGATTCAGCGGACGCTGAGTCGGGGGAACGAGTCTTTAACGAGGCCCTAAATGTCCGCACAGCAGCATCACAAGATGCGGCGGCACGATCGTCGCATCACCCGCGAACGATTCGAGGAGCCACATGAACCATCCGCCCCGATCACCTCGCCCCGTTGGCCGTCGTCTAGCTGCCGGCGGAGCCGCCGCGGCGCTGACCGCGTGTCTCGTGACGACCGCCGGTCCCGTTCAGGCGGCCCCATCGGTGCAACCCCAGGTTGACGGGACGCTCGTCGACTGGCAGGACAACCGGTTCGGCGGCTACGACCCGCGGCAGGGCTACCGCGGCCCGGACCCCCGTCAGTCCCGTGGTGGGTACGGCCGGCAGCGGCCCTTGGGCCAGGCGGGGGCGACGGCCGTCCTTGATGCCAACGACGCCACTGCGGATCAGTCGCAGGGCGTCGTACAGATCTCCACCGAGGTGGAGTTCGGGGCCGGCGCGGGCGCGGGAAGCGGGCTGGTCCTCGACGGCGAGGACGGCACCGTCGTGACCAACCATCACGTGGTCCAGGGCAGCACGCAGGTCGAGGTCACCGTGACCAGCACCGGTGAGACGTACGCCGCGGAGGTGGTGGGCAGCGACGCGACGCGCGACGTCGCTGTCCTGCGTCTGGAGGAGGCTCCGACCCTCACCGAGGTCGCCACCGACACGGCGGGGGTCTCCGTCGGCGACGAGATCACTGCAGTCGGAGACGCCGGGGGCGACGGAGGCGCGTTGACGGCCGCGCCCGGGACGGTGACCGACGCCCACGAGCCGGTCACCGTCACCAACGAGGACGGCAGCGAGACCACGATCAGCAATCTCGTCGAGGTGGACGCCGACATCATCTCCGGCCACTCAGGGGGCGCGCTGCTCGACAGCGACGGCGAAGTCGTGGGGATGAACGTGGCGGCCTCCAGCGGGGCTGCGGACATCACTGGCTACGCCATCCCGATCAAGCGGGTGCTGGAGATCTCTGAGGAGATCGTCGCGGGGGAGGAGTCGAGCACCGTCTCAGTCGGGTACGACGCGTTCCTCGGCGTGGAGCTGGCCCCAGGAGCTGGCGCAGCGAGCCTGGCTGGAGTCGTGCCCAGCGGCGCCGCGGAGGAAGCCGGGCTCGCTGCCGGCGACACGGTGACCGCCGTCGACGGCGTGGGCACCACCGACGCCGCCGCGCTCAGCGCCGCGATCGCCACGCACGAGGCCGGCGAGACCGTCTCGATCGAGTGGACCGACTCACAAGGCGCCGGCCACACAACAGACGTCACGCTCGGTCGTGCGCCCGTTGCGTAGCGTCAAGGGCTCCGTCTCACCCCTGCGTCGGCCTCCGTCAGGCGGCGGATCGTCCCGCCGCGCCGCTCCAGCATGAGGTGGCGCTGGCCCCGTACCGGGTCGATCCTGCACCGCCTGGTCACCCGACGGCGCACCGGGTTGACCGTCCGTACGAGAGCGCGGAGTCGTCGCTCATGGAGTGGCGGATCGGCCGGAGCATTCGGCCAGTTCCTCGTCTGGGCGGACCACACGCCGGGACGGTGGCTGACCGCCACAGCGACGGTCCACGTGCGAAGGCGCTCCAGTCTTCCTCGACCTACGTCCAGCACATCGGGGCAACGGTCGTCCCCTCGACGCAGTCACCGAGGACAACGGTCGTGCATTTCGTGGGGAGGGCCGATGAAACCCGTGGAGGCGCTGGATGAGAAGAGGGCAGCACGGCGTGCTGTGGTCGTCGCAGCGACGCAGCGAATTGCCCGCAGGGTCGAACGGAAACGTTTCGAACGCTTGTGCTTCCGCCGTGTTGTCTGACCGATGGTTTGCCGGTCGACGACGAGGAGGTGTTGCACATCCGGGTGCTCGGGGGTGGGTGATGATAGCGCCGGTCCGCCGGCCGGGATCCGGAGTCGGAGCCAGTATCGCCTAGGAGTTGCGGCGTCCGCTCACGAACTGGCGGCCCAGAACTGGGGAGAACAGCAGCACGTTCCCACCGAGCCGCCTGCGGATTCGGACTGGCTGCCAGAAACTAGACACTTACAGTCCGATCGGGTCCACGTCCGGCCGCTAGACTCCGAAGTGAACCGCGATCCTTCTCCGCGTAAACCCGAGGAGATCCGCGACCATCCGAGTCATTCAGTAGCGCTCGATCTCTTCCAGAGGTCGCAGGTTCAAATC
>CBDTZB010000557.1:0-2328 GCA_965364795.1 uncultured Nocardioides sp. | reverse complement strand
AGCGAACGCGCAGCCTCCACCACGGAAGATCAACGGCCGACGCCGTTGATCTTCGTGTGTTTCAGCGGCAAACCGGCCACGCCGAGCCACGCATCGCGTCAGGCTCCGGCCGAGACACGGATGGTCACGGTCCCGCGGTCGGTCGACGAACCATCCGTCACGGTGTAGATGAACGAGGCGTTCCCGACGTAGCCGTCCGCCGCCGTGAAGTCGAAGGACCCGTCGGGGCGGAGCGTCAGGATGCCCTGGTTCCGGGCAGGGCCGATCGTCGCCGACACCACGACGTTCAACCCATCGCCGTCGGCATCAGTGTCGTTCGCCAGCAACCCGGATGCCGCGCTGACGCGGAGCACGGTAGGCCGCTGGACCGAGTACCCGTCGGGTCCCGCGACCGGCGCGGCGTTCGCCGGCCCCGGATCCCGGGTCGGCGTTGGTTCAGGCGTCGACTCGGGGGTCGGCTCGAGGGTCGACTCGGGGGCCGGTTCTGACTCGGGTTCAGGGCCGGGCGTCGGTGCGGGCGCCTGCGATGGCGCGACCGACGGGGAGGCGACGATGGGGTCGCTCGGCTCCCCCAGCACGGGCGACTCCGACGCAGTCGGGCTCGGTGTCGACGCTGGGCTCGGTGTCACCGACGGATCAGACGACGGATCAGACGACGGACCCGGCGACGGGACTGCCACCGGTTGGGCGAGCGCGGCCGGCACGGGCCCCGGAGCACCAACCACGATCCCAGCCGCGACCACGACCGCCACCGCCACGACCGTGAGGCCTGGCAGCTGCGCCAGCGGCAGCAGCCGTCGGGCCAGCCAATCGAGGACGATGAGCAACACCGTGGCGAACACGCTGATGCCGAGCCAGCGCGCCGTCGCCTCGGGGGCGCCGGCCGGCATCACGACCGAACGAGCAAGAAGGAAGGTTGCGGCAAGGGCGAGCACGATCGGGCCCGCGAGCCCCGCCGCCTTGACGGCGCGACCGGCCGAGGGCCGACCGGCCCGTGCCTGTTCGTGCGACGCAACCATGCGAGCGCCTCCGTCGGTTCATCTCGAGATCCGCGCGAAGGTAGGCCCAGATGGGGTCCCAGCACGCAGCGACGCCCCGACCATAGGCCGGGGCGTCGCTGTGGGTGGTCAGGGGCGGGGTCGAACCGCCGACACCACGATTTTCAGGTGCACACACCCACTCGAACCCAGTCGAATCTCGTCGAACTCGGAGAGCCACGACGAACTGAGCGCGTCCCGAACTGGCACGACTTGGCACGCCACCGACTACCAGCAACGCGACGCCCGGCGGCGTCCGTCACCGGCGCCCCATCACTCAGGCTCGAAGATGACTTGGCCGACTTCGTCTGGGTCGAGGAGCGGCGGCAAGTCGTCGCCGGGCTCGAGTTGGACGAAGTCGTTGCCGGTCCAGACGTAACGCTCACCATCACACACTGGCTCGTCATCCAAGTTCCGCTCGAACAACGGCTCCTGACTCTCCGTGAGAATCCGGAGGACGAGAGGCAACTCCTGAGGCTGGTGGCACAGGTCTTCTCCCCGCGGCCAGTAGTAGCCGTCCTCGAGCTCGAGCACGCCTCTAACGACGAACCTGTCCCCGCCGAAGAACTCCGGCTCATGGACGCTTGGATTGATCACAACGACGTCAACGACGATGGGCTCCGTTCCTGCGTTGCCGATCTCGATGCCGGGGAATGGGCGGCAGCCGGTCAGCGCGAGGGTCACGAGGAGGACGAGCGAGACGGTCCAGGTCCGGGCCTGTGCTGTGCCGGTCATGGCTGGTGCCTGTAGCCCCAGATGAAGGTCACCGGGGTGCCGTTGGCGGCGAGGCTCGGGTGCCTGGACTGGCCGTAGGACCAGGCGTCGGCGCCGACGAGTGCGAGTGCTGTCTCGGCGTCTGCTTCGCTTCCGGTTGCGCCGTAGTACTGGGTGAAGGTGATGCTCTGTCGGTACGGGATGGTCGAGTAGTACAGGTCGAACAGCATCCCGAGGTCGTCCGGTCCGTGGTCTTCGACGGGCCTGGACGTGTCCTGCGTGCGGTAGACGTCGGTGACGGTCGGGTCGGGGGAGGCCCATCCGTTGGTCACACTGCGGATGATCGTGGACGGGAAGAAGGGGTGGGGCGTGCCGAGGGTGACGTGCTCGCTGTTGAACGGGGAGGTGGTGTTTGGGAACAGGTCCCAGTCGATGACCCGCCGGTAGGTGACGTGGGCGTCGTCGGTGTGTCCGGGCAGGAACGGCGTGGGGCTGTCGTTGGTGATGGTCGTGACGACCTCAATCAGGTCGGGCGATGCCGAGGGCCGGTAGTCGTGGGTCACGTTCAGCCGTCCAG
>CBDTZB010000556.1:0-2333 GCA_965364795.1 uncultured Nocardioides sp. | reverse complement strand
CGATGGTCGCGCCAAGGAACTGTCGTGACGCGAGCGCGTAGTGCTCTGGCCCTACAGCTTCGGATTCTCGCCCGCGGGGTGCGAGGTCGGTGTCGAGGAAGCGCCCGAAGTCGGCGTACGCCGCACTTGCTGCTTGGGCGTGCTGCTCCAGGCTGCTGCGTAGGGACGTCGGCAACGAGGCCGGACCACCTGCGGCCAGATGGGTGAAGAAGTTGCCGCCCTGGCCGACCTGCCCGGTCCAGTTGCGCACCTGGGCGGCGACCTCGGCGTACTGCCGTTGCGCGACGACACGACCGGCTGCCGCCTCCTCATCGAGCGTGACGCGATACCCCGCTAGTCCCTGCGGGATAGCGGCGAGGCGGGCGTCGATGGCGGCCCAGTCCTCCTCGGTGTCGGTGGCCATCAGATCGAAGACCTCGCGGTACTCGTGCAGACCGCTGCCGATGACACTGAGGTGGCTACGCCCCAGCCCGGCCTCGGTGGTCTCGAGATCAAGGCCGATCCGTTCAAGGAAGGCCTCGCGCGCGACGCCCTCGCGGGCGTCGACGGGGGTGGCCGCTTGCACCGCGTCGTACGCCGTGCGAGCGAGTTCCTCGCGGGCGGCAAAACCGTCGGGGGAGTAGTCGGTGATCTCGTGCTCATGTCCAGCGATGCCGTAGTAGGTCGCAGCGATCGGGTCCAGGGCGCAGGAGCGAGTCAGATAATCCTCGCTGGCGGCATCGACTGGGCGGGTTGCAGAGCGATGGGGTGAGGTCATCGGAGCAGCGTAGTGTCCAACTATCCTCATCCTCACGCTCCGAACGTCGCGGAATAGTTGTGTGCCCGGAGTGACCCATGCCTGATGGACCTGACACTGTGTCGAGCGAGGCGCAGGCCAGTCCCCGAAGGGGGCGCCCCCGCAGCGCCGAATCCGACCAACGCATTCATGCTGCCGCTCTCAGGCTGCTGCATGATGACGGACCCGGTGCGGTCACGGTGGAGGCGGTGACTGCCTCCTCGGGGGTAGCCAAGACCACGATCTACCGCAGGTACGCCGACCGCGACGCCCTGCTTCGCCCTGCGATCCTATGAACTCAGCGCGGTAGGCCGCTTCCGCGCCAGCCGCCGGGCCCCTGAGCGTGAGTCGCCCGCATCCGTCGCTCCGGCCGCGACCACTCGGGGGTACGACCAGGGGGCGTGTCCGTGCCGCCGCCCATGGAGGCGACCACGGCCACCAGGGCCGCGATCTCCTCGGGGGTGGCGTCTCCCTTGACGACCCGCAGCAGAGGCTGGGCCGGTTCGGGTGCTGCTGGTGTCTCCTGCGACATCAGAGCGGGATGTTTCCGTGCTTCTTCGCCGGCAGGGTCTCCCGCTTGGAGCGGAGCAGGCGCAGAGAGCGGACGATCTCGGCGCGAGTCTCGTGCGGCGGGATCACCGCGTCGAGGTAGCCACGCTCGGCCGCGAGGTAGGGGTTGGCGAGGTGGTCGTCGTACTCGGTGATGAGTTCGGCGCGCCTCTCCTCGACGTTCCCGGCTTCCTCGGCTGCAGCGATCTCCTTGCGGTAGAGGATGTTCACCGCGCCCTGGGCGCCCATCACGGCCACCGAAGCGGTGGGCCAGGCGACGTTGATGTCGGCCCCCAGGTGCTTGGAACCCATGACGACGTAGGCGCCGCCGTAACCCTTGCGGGTGATGCAGGTGATCAGGGGAACGGTGGCCTCGGCGTAGGCGTAGATGAGCTTCGCGCCACGACGGATGATGCCGTTCCACTCCTGGTCGGTGCCGGGCAGGAAGCCGGGCACATCGACGAAGGTGATGACCGGGATGTTGAACGCATCGCAGGTGCGCACGAACCGGGCGGCCTTCTCGGACGCGTCGATGTCCAGGGTTCCGGCGAACTGCATCGGCTGGTTGGCCACGATGCCGACCGAACGACCCTCAACACGGCCGTAGCCAATGATGATGTTGGGCGCGAACAACTCCATGACTTCGAGGAACTCCTCGTCGTCGAGGACCGCGGTGATCACGTCGTGCATGTCGTACGGCTGGTTCGGCGAGTCGGGAATGATCGTGTCCAGGGCCCGGTCGACCTCGGTCAGCTCCAGGTCGGCCACCTCGTCGTAGGAGGGGACCTCGTCGAGGTTGTTCTGCGGCAGGTAGGACAGCAGGGCCTTGACGTACTCGATCGCGTCGTCCTCGTCGGTACCCATGTAGTGGGCGTTGCCCGACTTGGTGTTGTGGGTGCGCGCGCCGCCCAGTTCCTCCATCGACACGTCCTCACCGGTGACGGTCTTGATGACGTCGGGTCCGGTGATGAACATGTGGCTGGTCTGGTCGACCATGATGATGAAGTCG
>CBDTZB010000555.1:0-2348 GCA_965364795.1 uncultured Nocardioides sp. | reverse complement strand
CCCGCGGCGAGCTGCAGACCATCGGCGCCACCACGCTCGACGAGTACCGCAAGCACCTCGAGAAGGACGCCGCGCTCGAGCGCCGCTTCCAGCCGATCCAGGTGGCAGAGCCGTCGATCGCCAACACGATCCTCATGCTCAAGGGCCTGCGGGACCGCTACGAGGCTCACCACCGCGTGACGATCACCGACGAAGCGCTCGTGGCTGCCGCCACCCTTGCGGACCGCTACATCTCCGACCGCTTCCTGCCTGACAAGGCGATCGACCTGATCGACGAGGCCGGCTCCCGCCTGCGGATCCGTCGGATGACGGCGCCCGCCGACCTGCGCGAGTACGACGACAAGATCGGCGAGGTTCGCAAGCGCAAGGAAGCCGCCATCGACGGTCAGGACTTCGAGGCTGCCGCGCGTCTGCGTGACGAGGAGAAGCAACTGATCCTCAAGAAGTCCGAGCGTGAGAAGGCGTGGCGCGCGGGTGACATGGATGAGGTTGCCGAGGTCGATGAAGAACTCATCGCCGAGGTGCTCGCCGTGGCCACCGGCATTCCGATCGTGAAGCTCTCCGAGGAGGAGTCGACCCGACTGCTCAAGATGGAGGATGAGCTTCACAAGCGCGTCATCGGTCAGGAAGAGGCCGTTCGCGCCCTCTCCCGGGCGATCCGACGTACTCGCGCCGGCCTGAAGGACCCCAAGCGTCCCGGTGGATCATTCATCTTCGCTGGCCCCTCGGGTGTCGGTAAGACCTGGCTGTCCAAGTCGCTCGCCGAGTTCCTCTTCGGTGACGAGGACGCCCTCATCCAGCTCGACATGTCGGAGTTCGCTGAGAAGCACACGGTCTCTCGTCTGTTCGGTTCACCTCCGGGCTACGTCGGGTACGAAGAGGGCGGTCAGCTCACCGAGAAGGTGCGCCGCAAGCCGTTCTCCGTCGTGCTCTTCGACGAGGTCGAAAAGGCTCACCCCGACATCTTCAACAGCCTCCTGCAGATCCTGGAAGAAGGTCGCCTGACCGACTCCCAGGGCAGGGTCGTGGACTTCAAGAACACCGTGATCATCATGACCACGAACCTCGGAACCCGCGACATCGCCAAGGGCGTCAACCTGGGCTTCCAGTCCAACGACACCGTGGGCGACTACGAGAAGATGAAGACCAAGGTCAACGACGAACTCAAGCAGCACTTCCGCCCCGAGTTCCTCAACCGAGTCGACGAGATCATCGTCTTCCCGCCGTTGAACATGGAGCAGATTGTGGCCATGGTCGACAACATGATCGCCTCGGTCGAGCTGCGGATGCGTGATCGTGACATGCGCATCGAGTTGACCCAAGCGGCCAAGAACCTGCTGGCCTCTCGAGGCTTCGACCCGGTGTTGGGTGCCCGTCCGTTGCGACGCACTATCCAACGCGAGATCGAGGATGTGCTGGCCGAGAAGATGCTCTATGGCGAGGTCGGCCCCGGTCAGATCGTGTTGGTGGGCGTCGATGGCGAAGGCCCGAACGCGGCCTTCACCTTCGAGGGTCAGAAGATGGGCGAACTGCCCGATCTGCCCCCGTTGGAGGCCGCAGAGGTCACCGCCGGCATCGAGGCACTCGAGGACGACGGTCCCCCTGACGTCCCGAAGGCGCCCGGTTTGGGCACCGAGGGTGGCAACGAGGCCACCGCAGACTGACCTGCTCCAACTTCGACGGCTGTCGTCTCCCTCGGGAGGCGGCAGCCGTTCGGCGTTCCCGGGCCGACCCGACGTGGTACGTCGACGCGCAGCATTAGGGTGACCCCATGATCATCAGCGCCAGCACGGTCAAGGACACCCTGCCCAATATGCAGCGGTTCGTGACCGGGAACCTCGCCGGCGGAATCGACCATCTGGTGGTCTTCCTCGACGCCGGGGAGGCTGATAGCCCCGGCGTGCGGGCTTGGTTGGAGCAGCAGGCGCAGGTGACCTGCATCCGCACCGACAAGTCCTGGTGGCACGGGGAGCGGCCCGCTGAGCTCAACGTCCGCCAACGGATCAACGCCAACGTGGTTAAGGCGGTGGCCTCGACCGTGGAGTCGGTCGAGTGGGTCTTCCATCTCGATGCCGATGAGATCGCTCAGCTCGATCGGGCGGTTCTGGCCGCCGTCCCGGACGAGACCCAGGTCGTGACTCTGGCTCCGCTCGAAGCGGTCAGTCGACAGCAGTGGGAGGGCGATCCGACCTGGTTCAAGCGGAAGCTCACTAAGCCGGAGTTGACCCTGCTCGAAACGCTCGGGGTCATCGACCGCGCACACAACGGCGCCTACTTCCACGGTCACGTCGACGGGAAGTCTGGGGTGCGTCCCGGCACCGACCGGTGGCTCACGCTGCACCACGGGG
>CBDTZB010000554.1:0-2349 GCA_965364795.1 uncultured Nocardioides sp. | reverse complement strand
GCGGTGAAGAAGCGCGTCCCCGACATGCACGTGCATGCCTTCTCCCCCATGGAGATCGTCAACGGCACGATGCGCACCGGACTGAGCGTCGAGGACTTCCTGATCAAGGCTCGCGAGGCAGGCTTGGGTTCCATGCCTGGAACGGCGGCCGAGATCTTGGACGACGACGTGCGATGGGTGCTGACCAAGGGCAAGTTGCCGGCGCAGACCTGGATCGACATCGTCTCTACGGCGCACCGCATCGGACTGCCGACGACCTCGACGATGATGTACGGCCACGTGGACAATCCCCGCCACTGGGTCGGCCACCTGCGTGTGCTGGCCGGGATTCAGGACACCGCGACCGAGGCAGGCGTCGGTGGCTTCACCGAGTTCGTGCCGCTCCCGTTCATCCACAACTCCTCCCCCATCTACCTGGCCGGCGTCGCCCGCCCAGGACCCACCATGCGCGACAACCTGGCCGTGCATGCGATGGCGCGGATCATGTTGCACGGACGGATCTCCAACATCCAGACCTCCTGGGTCAAGCTCGGCGTCGACGGCACCCGCGCGATGCTGCGGGCTGGCTGCAACGACCTGGGCGGCACCCTGATGGAGGAAACCATCTCGCGGATGGCGGGCTCCGAGCACGGCTCCGCCAAAACCGTGGCTGATCTCGAAGCCATCGGCGCCGGGATCGGCCGCCCGGTCCGGGAACGCACCACGACGTACGACGTGCCCGCGCTGCGCTGATCTTTCACCCTCCTAGGTGTTGCTGCCGGACTGGTCGACGATCAGAATCGGTAGGCGGGCTTCGGCGCGTGACCAACCGGTCCCGCGGCAGGCCCCTCTAACGAAAGCGAGCAGCACTCATGGCACTCATCTTGTGGATCCTCGCCGTCATCCTTGTCGTCTCCGGCATCGTCAGCCTGATTCGCGGCCAGATGCTGTGGGGCATCGTGCTGATCGTGGTCGGGCTCGCCGTCGGCCCGGGCGGAGTCAGCATCTTCACCTGATCGACCCGCCTTCACCCGGGGTTTCGAGACGGCCCACCCCGGCCTCCTCAACCACCGAATGTCTCGTCCGGTGGTTGCGGAAGGACGAAGTCCTGTCTCGAAACCCCTACGGTTAGCCCCATGCGCTTCACGATCAGTTCCGCCTTTCAACCCCTCGACGAGCTGGTCGAGATCGCCAAGGCGGCCGACGACCTGGGCTATCACGCCATCTCCCTCCCCGACCACGTGGTGGATCTGGAGGAGTTGAGCACGCCGTACCCCTACACCGAGGACGGCACCCGGCGCTGGGACATCGCGGCCGAGTGGGCTGACCCGTGGGTGGCGATCGGCGCACTGTCGACGGCCACCACCAGACTTCGCTTCTTCACCTCGGTCTACATCGCGGCCCTGCGCAGTCCCTTCCAGGTCGCCAAGTCGGTCGCTACGGCGGCGGTCCTGTCCCAGGACCGGGTGGCGCTCGGGGTCGGCATCGGTTGGTGTCGTGATGAGTTCGAACTCCTGGGTGAGGACTTCAGCACCCGGGGCAAACGTACCGACGAGGGTCTGGCGCTGATGCAGGCCCTGTGGGCGCCCGGCTGGACCGAGTTCGAGGGTGACTTCTACTCCGCCCCGCGACTTCAGATGAACCCCTCACCGGCCCAGAAGGTCCCGGTGTACGTCGGGGGTCTCTCCGAGGTTGCCTTCAAGCGGGCTGCCCGACACGACGGCTGGGTCGGTGACCTCTACTCGGTCGAGGAGGCTTGCCAACACGCCGCCCGCCTCGCCGAGATCCGCGCGGAGTCGGGGGCCGAGGGCGAGTTCTCGGTCATCACTGCCCTGACCGACGCGTTCCTACCCGAGCACTTCGCCGCAGCCGAGGCGGGTGGGATCACCGACGTATGGACGATGCCCTGGGCGTACTACCACGGCCTGGACGCAACCTTGGCGCAGAAACTGGACGGACTCGAGCAGTTCGCCCGAGACATCGTCGCCAAGTGCTGAGGACTCAGCCGCTGACGTAGTTGTCCAACCAGTACAGCGTCCAGGTGTCTCCAGCCCGCTCCGCTCGGGCGCGAAGGTCGCCCTCGGAGATGAATTCGACGTCGCACAGCTCGATGCGGTCGATCTTGAACTCGGCATCGTAGGAGGCCCTGTCTCCGACCCAGATCATTCTTCCGATCGTCTTGGTGCGGGCGAAACCACAGTAGATCTCGTCCTTGTCGCCGTCGGCGTAGGCGTAGACGGTGTTGTCGCCCTCCTCGCCGTAGACCAGGTCCCGACCGCCGCTGACGTAGATGGTGTCGTCGCCCTCGTCAGCGGTGATGCTGATCTTGCGGGCGGCGTCGCCTGCGCTGCCGTGACCGTCGATGAGGAT
>CBDTZB010000553.1:0-2371 GCA_965364795.1 uncultured Nocardioides sp. | reverse complement strand
CGCCATCGGCTTCGGATGGATGTCGCAGTGGTCGTTCGAGGCGCTGGAGAGCCACCTCGCCACGGTGCCGTTGGTTGCCGCCGGGCTAGGGATCGGTCTCGCCATGGCTCCGGTGAACGCCGCGCTCCTGTCGGCCACCGAGCCTGCGGTCCATGGTCTGGCCAGCGCCCTGCTTATCGTGGCCCGCACCGTCGGCAAACTGGTGGGCATCAGCGTGTTGACCAGCATCGGCCTGAGCCGCTACTTCGCCGAGCAGGCGGACCTTCCTGAGCCGATGGAGGTCTGCGGGCAGGGCGACAGTCGGTGCGCTGAATTCAGCCGCATCCTCCAGGACGCAGGCCTCGTCCAACTCCACACGATCTTCCTCGGGGCAGCCGCCTGCTGCGTCATCGCGGGACTCGTCGCGCTCGTGACATTCCGTCACGCCGACACCCGCGAGGTGCCCACCTCGCTTCTGGAGTCCGGGATCGGCTGAGTGTCGGCAGCGTCAGCCGAGGCGCAGTGTGGTGATCAGCGCTCGCGCGGTTTCCCCGCCGACCGCCTCCGCTGCGTCAAGGGCCCCCTGGACGTCCAGGTCGTCTCGCAAACGAGCGAGCGCCAGATCCTTGTCTCCGGTGCCAGGCCGTCCTGCAGCGGCGTACAACCGCTCCAACCGGGACTGTGCCTGCTCCAGGTCGGCGGGGTCGAAGTCCCAGGCCTCTCGGTAGGGACGGTCGATGAGCAACATGCGCAACGCGGCGGGTGAGCAGTCCTTGAGGATGTCGTCGACCAGAACCAGGTTGCCGGTGGACTTCGCCATCTTCTCCCCCGCCAACCTCACCTCGCCCACGTGCAGCGCGGCCCGGGCGAACGGAGCGACTCCGGAGACTGCCTGGACCATCGCTGCTTGGTAGACGTGGTGGGGGAAGATCAGGTCCTCGCCACCCACGACGATGTCGACGGAGGTCCCCAAGGTCATCATCGCCATGGCGGCGCACTCTGCGTGCCATCCCGGTCGACCCCATCCCCAGGGGCTGGGCCAGGCCGGGTCCTCGGGACCCGAGGAGCGCCACACAGCAACGTCGAAGGGGTCGTCCTTTTCCGGTGCACCGGGGTTGTCGCCGTAGGCCTCCGAGCGCGCCCACGCCTCATCACGGGTCAGGCCGGCCGCTTCCCAGATCTCACCGCCGCGGAACCAGACGGTGCCGTCGCGCTCGTACGCCGCTCCGACACCGAGGAGCGCCGCGGCGAGTTGCGCCACAGCATTCACATGGTGTCGGGCCTTGGGCTCCTCAGCGGGAGTCGGGACACGCAGCACCCGCATGCTCTGATCGAACTGAGCCTCCTGGGTCAGGGCCAGTTCGTCGAAGTAGCGGCCGCGCTCCTTCGCCGCACTCGTCAGCACATCGTCGATGTCGGTAACGTTGCGGCAGACCCGCGCCACCACTCCGGTCGACTCTAGGGTGGCGGCCAGGACGTCGGCCCAGACGAAGGTCGAGGCGTGGCCGAGGTGGGTCACGTCGTACGGCGTGATGCCGCAGACATAGACCTTGGCGGACCCCACAACAGGCACCGGCGAAGTGCCGAGCACCATCGTCTGCGGCACGGGTGGCGGTTTCCCGACACGGTGCTGAGGATCGAAGACTCCGGATCTGTTCACCGACGAGGTCATACTTCGCAGTCTGACACCTGCGGAGATGTCGCTACTGAGCGAGGTCGGGCAGTGCCTCGCGCAGGTCCTTGGTGAGGAACCCTGCCAACCGGGTGTGACCGGCGTCATTCGGCGCTCCGACGCGGGAGTTCATCAACTTGGCACGGTCGCCTGGCGTCAACCAGCCCTCGGTGAAGGTGTCGATGCAGAGCAGGTCATCGGCGGCCGGAGGGCACAGCAGATCCGCCTTGTCGTTGGCGACCGGGAGGATGACGACGATTCTCGCGTCGGGGACCTGCGTCCGGACCGCCCCCACGGTCTCCTCGATCAGCGCAGCCACCTCCTGCAAGGGAGAACCCGACGGGGTCTGGGCGGAAAGCACCACGACATCCGGTGCGTTGATCCCGTCGCTGAGACGCGCGGCCCGGTCGACGAAGCGGCTGTTGGGCACGTTCGGTGCGTCTTTGGTCCACCCGGACCCAGTCACGGCGTCAACGTCGAAGGTCCAGCCCAGCGCAGTGGCGGTGATGGCGGTGAAGGACTTGTCGGCACCGGTCGCGCCGGCCCCCTGGGCCCACTCGTCCCCGATGAAGACCACCCGAGGCACGCTGCTGGGTTCCTCCGTCTGCGGATCTTCGGTCGAGGCGGAGCCGCTGGGAACCGTCTGCGGCGTGCCGCTTTGGCTCTCGACGGCTAGGGGTTGCTCATCGTCGAAGTAGTCCACTGCGACGATGGCGGCCA
>CBDTZB010000552.1:0-2375 GCA_965364795.1 uncultured Nocardioides sp. | reverse complement strand
CCCCACTGTGGCGAACGCTTTTCCACAAAGGCCAGATAGCCCTCGGCGGCGTCGTCAGTTTGTAGCAGGATCTTCTCGAACATGGATCGCTCGTAGGCCAGACCTTCGTCGAGACCGAGGTTCTGGGCCGCCCCGAGCGTCAGTTTCGTCACCGCGATCGCCGGTCGGGATCGGCCGCGCAACGTGGCGACCCACCTTTCCACCTCAGCCTCGAGCGCTTCGCGTGGCACCGAGCTCAGGGCGAGGCCCCAGCCGACCATTGTCGGGCCATCGAGCCACATCGAAGTGAGCATCAAGGCCTTGGCCTTCTGATCCCCCAACTTGCGCGCTGCCCGCTGACTAGCTCCGGCCCCCGGAGGCACGCCGAATCCGAGGTGGATGTCTCCAACCAGCACATCGTCGGCCACGACCACGAGGTCACAGGCCAGGATTATTTCGAATCCGCCCGCGCGTGCCAGGCCATTTACTGCCGCGATCACCGGGACCGGGAGGAGCTCGAGTCTGCGAAGGACCGCGTGAAAACGATCTAGGAACGGTAGGAACGTTCCTCGTGGGTCGGCGAAGCACTCCCCGAGGTAGTCAATGTCGATCCCAACGCTGAACGCTTTCTCCCCTGCGCCGGTGACTACCACCGCCCTGATGTCCTCGTCCTGTTCGGCTACGTCAAGGGCTGCCTCAAGGCCACCCATCGCCGTCGGCGTCATACTGTTCATCTTCTTTGCCCCGTTGAGCAGGATGTACATCACCTGGTCGCGGATGCGGAAGGAGACCTCGGTCATCGGGCACCGACCTGCTCTAGAAACCTCAAGATGTGCTGCGCGTAGTGCACCGGAGCGCGCAGGTGGGGCTGCCCGTGCAGGCCGGGCATCACCACCAACTGGGCGTCGTTGGCCAACTCGAGAGCCAAGGCATCCTTATCCGCGAGCAGATCGTGCTCAGCGTCCAGCAGCAGCACGGGAACCCTCAGATCGGCCAGCGGGCCGGCTGGATCATGGCGGAACGCCGCGTTGTAACCCCAGTTGTAGCGCTCCACGACACGCATCGCGTCCACTACTGCCAGGTGAAGCATCTCCACACTGAGTCCGGGCCAGATCCTTCGATACCGTTCGACCGCCCACTCGAACTGGCCGCCCTCAATGTCCATTGAAGTCGTCGGCGCCCAATTCGCGAGATTCGCTGCCCGCTCTGCGTCGTCGTACAGCGCGACCCCGGACAGAACGACACCGGTCACGCCGCCGGTGAAGGTGCGAGCGGCCTCAATCGCGAGCGACGCGCCCGTGTGGACTCCCGAGAACACAACATCGGTCATTCCCATGGCCGCAGTGGCATGGCTCAGGACAGATGCGTAGTCAGGAATCTCGAAACCATCGCGGGGCGGGGGGTCTGAGGCGCCGTACCCGGGGGTGTCGAAGGCCACGGCTCGGCAACCCTCACCGAGCACAGGAAGGACCGATTCGTAGACGCGTGATGACAACGGGGACTCGTGGAAGAGCACTACCCATGGTCCGGCGGTGCCGGCTGTGCGGTAATGCACCTGTCCCCAGTCGGAGTCTATGTAGCCGCCGCGGATCCTCACTGGGCCCTCCCCGCCTTCACGAAGAGTTCCGCTCCCGCTGGTGTGCTCATCACCGGCGACGCCATACCAGCGGGAATATGCACGAGACTGGTCTCGACGAGCTCCTCTCCGTCTACCACCAGACATCCACCGGAGTTCACCACGAACCGATCACGCTCGCTGGGCTTGGTCTCGCACCGCCAGCCGGCTGGCGTCTGCACGAGGACCGAGGAGGCAAGGGTTTCGACGTTCTCGCTCAGCCTCTTGGTGCGCAAACCTTCAACACCCAGTCCTGAAGCTAACTTCGTCTCACGGGACCACGGCATGAACCGGGTCTCTGCTCGTCGAACGTACCCGCGTGGCCCGAGCCGACCCAGGTCATCGGGACGACCTTGGTGACCGGCATCCTCATCGGGGCGAACAACCCGGCTGACCCGATGACTCGCTTCGGTTGGTTCCTCACCCTCCATCATCAGGATCGCCTCGAATCCCTTCTGCGATGCGGCTGAGTGAACCCACCCTGGTGGCCGCCAGAAATAGTCTCCCGTGACGAAACGCCCTTCGGCCGAGAGCTCCACTTCACCGCCAAGAAAAAAGCATTCCTCGACGCTGTCGTGATAGGCCTCGCTGAGGTCGATGTATCCAGCATCAGCACGCACGTGGTCGATCCGTCTCGATGTGATGGGGTCGAGCCACAGGGACCTCATGTTGTAGCGCGAAAGAAGCTTGAGCGCTGCGTCCTTGTCGTGGCCGATATTGTCGCGGAACGCGGGCTCCATCGTGTCGTAGACGCAGGCGCCGTTCACCCATGGAAGGGCGG
>CBDTZB010000551.1:0-2387 GCA_965364795.1 uncultured Nocardioides sp. | reverse complement strand
CCCGTCAAACCGCCTGCGCCGGTCGCTAACGGCGCTGCGGCGGCTGCTGCCGCAACCACTGCCAACCCGGAACTGTCCGGGGCGGACCTCGTCAGGGCTGTCGGCCAACGCCGCGGAGGTGCCGACCGGAGCCTTGACATTGCCGACCCCTACCGCCGAGGGGAAGAAGCGGCGGAAACCTGCGCCACGCAGATCGACGAGTTACTGCGCGTCGTGGTCCCAGTGCTGCTCGGTTCCGCAAGAATCACCCCATGAGCGACTTATTGACCTCCGAGTTCCCGGCCATTCTTGCTGCTGGGTTCTTCGTCGGCATCGTGGTCGGTCTCACCGGCATGGGCGGCGGCGCCCTAATGACCCCCGCCCTGATCTTCCTCGGAGTCGGCAGCACCGCCCAGATCGTGACCGCAGACCTCACAGCCGCGGCGATCTACAAAACCGGCGGAGCGATCGTGCACTCCCGCGAAGGGTCCCCGAACTTTCAGTTGGCCAAGTGGCTGATCATCGGCTCGGTCCCCATGGCGTTCTTAGGGCCTTATCTCGTGCACGGGCTGACCGACGACGAGGAGCAACTCGAGTTCATCCTCAAGATGGCGATCGGGTTCGCCCTCCTACTCGCGGCGTCTACCTACGCCGCGCGCCTCTACCTCAACCTGCGCAAGGTGCGTGCGGGCGGCGACGAGGGCGACCCCAACCCCCGGATCCGGCCCATCCCGACGATGCTCGTCGGCGCGCTCGGCGGCTTGCTCGTCGGCATCACCAGCGTCGGATCCGGCTCGGTCATCATGGTCGCGCTGCTGATGCTCTACCCCGGACTTTCTGCTGTGAAGCTGGTCGGCACCGACCTGGTCCAGGCGGTTCCTCTCGTGCTGGCCGCCGCGATTGCGAATATCTTCCTCAACGATGGCCTTGACCTCGCCTTGACCATCCCGCTGGTCCTGGGTTCAGTGCCCGGCACGATCATCGGCTCGAAAATCGCCCCGCGGGTGCCACAGTCCTATATCCGTCGTGCCATCGTCGTGGTCCTCACCATGTCGGGCGTTGCGCTGCTCGATAAGTCTGGCTGGTCCGTCATGGGCGCCGAGGAGACCTACCCGATCGCCATCGGCCTGGTCGGGGTCGCCATGGTCGTTCTGGTGCCTCTGGTCTGGGGTCTGCTCAGAAAGGAGCAGGGGCTCCCGATGTTCGGCGCGCCCACGGTCGCTGAGCTTGAGGACCCCTCCCACGCACGTCGGGTCCAACCGAACCAGGATTAACGACAGGCCATGCACCTCCTGTCGAACCCGATTCGCGACTACGCCTGGGGGTCCACCACTCAACTGGCCGAGTTCCTCGGCTCCCGGTCAACGGGGCGACCCGAGGCCGAACTCTGGATCGGCGCACACGACAGCGACCCATCCCGCTTGGCCGACGGCCGACTGCTCAACGAGGCCATCCGCGCCGACGCAGATGCCATCTTGGGGCGACGAGTCCGAGACCTCTTCGGAGACCGCCTTCCCTTCTTGATGAAAGTCCTGGCCGTTGACCAACCCCTCTCGCTTCAAGTTCACCCCAGCGGTGAACGAGCCCGCATAGGGCACACCCGCGAATCCGGCGAGGCCATCCCTACCGACGCCGCTCATCGCAACTACAAGGACCCGTGGCACAAGCCCGAACTGATTTTCGCCGTCACCCCGTTTGAGGGACTTGTCGGTTTTCGGGCGGTAGCCAAAACAGCAGCCTTGCTCAGGATGCTCAACATCCCCTGGGCCGACGGCGTGGCCACTCGCCTCGAAGCGGAACCGGCGAGGCTTGCCCTACGGGCCGTTGTCACCGAAACCCTCGCGCTGACTGGCAGGCCCTTGGCCAGGATCCTGCGAGACGTTGAGATCGCCGGACGTCACGCCGCAGCCCGGGTCCAACGCGCAGAGTTACGCCACCGCTCTCACGGAGCGGGTGATCCGGCGAGTGTCAATCGTGAAGCTATTCGCGTTTTCGGTCGGGTCGCCGACCTAGCCAAGCAGTATCCGCAAGACCCCGGCGTGCTGGTCACCCTGCTTCTGAACAACGTGCACCTAGCCCCTGGCGAGTCCATGTTCGTCAACGCCGGTGTCGTCCATGCCTATCTCTCGGGCTTCGGCGTCGAGATCATGGCTTCCTCCGACAACGTGCTACGTGCCGGACTCACCCCCAAGCACATGGACGTTGCGGAACTGCTCGAGATCACCAACTTCACCCCCATCCCACCCCCACGGTGGGAACCCTCCGAACGGACTGATGAGTTCTCCTACCTCGAGCCACCGGTTGCCGAGTTCGCTCTGACCGTCGGACGGACGCCGCTCAACGGAGTTGCGGGCGTTGTGTTCATCGTCGTGGCCGAGGCCAACTCGTAGCCGAAGTGAGTACGTGCA
>CBDTZB010000550.1:0-2388 GCA_965364795.1 uncultured Nocardioides sp. | reverse complement strand
CTCGAAGTTTCCCTCTCACCTCTCGCGCCTAGAAACTCTGATGCGCGATCACCAACCCGACGTGATCGCCCTGATGTTGGGCTACAACGACTCTGCGAAGACCAACGGTCGGATCATTGCGACCAACACCTCGCGCTATCTGGAGAAGGCGTGGGAGCTGGATCCGGACGTGCGCTTCGTCCTGAGTGAGATCACCACGGCGTACCGCTTCGACCGGAACAAGGCGGCGCGCCGCAACGGCATCGTTACGGAGGCCAACGCCTTCGTGCGTGAGTGGTACGGCGATGACCCGCGGGTCAACATCGTCAGCACCGTCACCGACGGGACGCGTCCCTGGGATCCGGCGCAACACACCTACGACGGCGTCCACGCAAACATGGCCGGCCAGAGCCTTTTGGGCTTCCACTTCGCGACTGGTTTTCGCCGCGGTGGCTACCTATCCGCTCCCCCGGCCAGGCCGACCTCGCCGGCGTGGCGGGTGCAACCTCGCATCGAATCCGTCGGCGTCGCTTCGCATCGCAGCCACGGTCAGCGGGCTGTCGTCCTGCGGTGGCCGACCCAAGCCCGCCGGATCTTCGTTAAGGGTTTCCGGCTGATCATCCAGCGCCCCGACGGGACTGTCATCGCCACTAGGAAGTCCACCCGGGCCAAGCAGGGGCGGCTGTCACTGAAGCCTGGTCGCTATCGGGCCAGGCTGGTCGCCGAACGGGTGACGATGGTGTCGCCGCCTGGACCGGCCAAGCGATTCCGGGTGCGCTGAGAAACGGGATTGGCTGTTACTCCGTTTCTTTGGTGAAGACGTTGAAGTTCAAACCTGTCGCGTCGCCCTGCACCTTGAGGGTGACCTGCCCAGGCACACCCTTGGAATCCGCGAAGTAGATCGCTCCCCCGAATTCCGGATCGATACCGTCCATGGCCGTTGCGAAGCCGGACTTATCGATGACGGTGTAGCCGGCTGCGGGGAGTTCGTCGAAGAGGAACTGGGCGACATCAAGGTGGGGCTGCGGAACACTGATGAACTGCACCACGGTCCCGCGGTCGTTGTCGTATTCATCCGCTGGGAACGGGATCTCCGACCCAGCCGGGAGCGGGAAGTCCGCGAGTGCTGGATGCAGACTGGCCGAGGTCGACTGCGCCTCATCATCGGAGTCTTCCTCGAGCTCGGTCGACAAAGACTCGCTCGCGCTTCCGGGTACCGCCGAGTCCGATTCCGCCGGTTCACTCTCGCCACCGCAGGCAGCGACGAGAAGCAGCATCGCGCCCGCGACAGCGGCGCCTGTCCGAGGTCGTACGTCGATTCGCATCCAACTGAAACTAGACCACTTTGAGATTCCGCGATAGGTACTTCCATGCGGGCATCAGAGCTTGGTCGAGGTCCGCGATCAGGTCTTCGGCGTTCTCCAGACCGATCGAGAGCCGCACCAGACTGGCTGCCGGCCGTGCCTCGGGAGCGACCGGTCGGTGGGTGAGCGCGGCGGGGTGCTGGACGAGGGAGTCCACTCCCCCGAGGGAGACGGCGTGAGTGAACAACTCGACGCCGGAGGTCACACTCGCGGCGGCTTCGTATCCTCCGCGCAGGGCGATCGAGATCATCGCGCCGGTGCCGTGGAACTGACGGTTCAGCACTCCGCGGGGGTCGTTGTCCGCTGACGGGTAGTACACCCGCTCGATCGCCGGGTGCTCCCGCAGCCACTCGACGATCTGGACGGCACTGGCCTGCTGTGCTCGGACGCGCAGGGGCAGGGTGGCCAGACCTCGATGGAGGAGGTAGGCACCCAGGGGGTGCAGCAACCCACCGGTGACGGCGCGGACCTGCCGCAGCGATCGAGCCATCTCCTCACCGCAAGCGATGACGCCGCCGACGACGTCGCCGTGTCCACCGAGGTACTTCGTGGCGCTGTGGAGACTCATCGCCGCCCCGTGGTCGAGCGGGTTCTGCAGCACAGGCGTAGCGAAGGTGTTGTCGACCAGTACCGGGACGGTGCCGGCCTGCTCCGCGACCCAGGCGATGTCCACCAGGTCCAGGGTCGGGTTGGCCGGCGTCTCGACCAGCACCATCGCGGTGTCTGGGCGCACCGTCGCCGCGACCTCATGAGCTTCGCAGAAAGTCACCTCCACCCCCAGCAGCCCCGAAGCGAGCAGGTGGTCGGTGCCGCCGTACAGGGGACGGACCGCGACGACGTGCCGCTGGCCGGTCAACGCCGAGGTAGCAAGCACTGCGGCCGTCATCGCAGCCATTCCGGAGGCGAAGGCAACGGCGGTCTCCGCGTGCTCGAGACGGGCTAGCGCACGCTCGAACCGCGCGACCGTGGGGTTCCAGAGGCGGGCGTAGACCGCGCCGCCATCTGCGAGCGGGTATCCGCCGGTGGCCATCGACTCATAGGAGTC
>CBDTZB010000549.1:0-2390 GCA_965364795.1 uncultured Nocardioides sp. | reverse complement strand
CCTCCGGGTCGTGGGCGACTGGTCACCCGCGACCGCGGCGTCGAGGCCCTGCAGATGGCTTGGACCGATCTGACCCTGTGAGGCTCGTCAGTGGGTATGGACGCCGGGGCCGGTGATCTTGAGACCCGGCAGGTCGTCGAGGCTGTAGGTCATCTCGTAGGTCCGGCGATAGCCCGTGTGCTCGACCCGCCAGCCCTCCGGCGTACGGCGGTAGCGGTCCTCGTAGAACGCCGCACCCTCAAGCATGAAGCGGTACTCCTCGATGATCACCTTGTCCTGGAGGTACCACCGGCCGGTGGCCGTGTCGCCGTCCACCGCGATCTCTGGGTGGTGCGCCTGGTGAAGGGTCAGCATCCCGGGGCCCATGTTCTTGCGCATGAAGGCGACCAGGGCGTCCCGGTCCTCGAAGACCAGGCCGTTGTAATCCGCAGTGGCCTCGGGCAGGAAGCAAGCCTCGAAGTCCTCCCACTGTTTGGTGTCGAGGGTCCGCAGGTAGCGGTACTTCAGCTGCTGGATCGCCTCGAGGTCATCAGGTGTCGTCATGGGGCCTGAGGTTAGCCCCGACGCGTCGCTGCGACACTGGGCCGTGTGACTCATCGGGATCCAGACTGCACACACAAGACCCTGCGAACTCCGCTCGCGCTGCCGCACGGCGAGCCGACGCCCAATCGGTTCTTCCTGGCCCCACTGACCAACAAGCAGAGTCACGGCGACGGCACCCTGAGCCAGGACGAATACACCTTCCTGGTGCGGCGTGGAGCCGGCGGATTCGGCCTCACCAAGACGTGCGCGGCGTACGTCGCTGCGGCAGGGCAGGCCTGGTCAGGCCAACTCGGCATCTCGCGCGACGACCACCTGCCCGGCCTGACCCGACTGGCCGACGGTCTGCGCGCCACCGGGACCCGGTCCTCGGTTCAACTGCACCACGGCGGCCGACGCTCCGATCCCGCGCTGCACGGTGGGGACAACGTCGCCCCGTGGGACGACGCAGCCAAGCAGACCCGCGCGCTGAGCACGGCCGAGGTCGAGCAGGTGATCGAGGACTTCGTGGTCGCAGCCGAGCGGGCCGAACGGGCGGGATTCGACGGCGTCGAGGTGCATGGTGCTCACGGCTACCTGATCGGTCAGTTCCTCGATGCGCGACACAACCTGCGCGAGGACGGGTTCGGTGGCTCGTTGGAGGACCGCAGCCGGGTGCTGTTCGACGTCCTCGACGGGATCCGCCGTCGGACCGGTTCGCACTTCCAACTCGGGCTGCGCCTGACCCCGCAGGGGGCGGGGATCGTGCTCGACGAGGGCCTCGAGGTGGCGGAGCGGGTGATGACCTCGGGTCTGATCGACTACCTCGACATGTCCCTGTGGGACGTCTACGGGAAGAACGCCGACGGCGGCCTGGTGATCGATCAGTTCACTGCGCTGGAGCGCGGCAAGACGGCGCTCGGTGTGGCCGGCAAGATCCTCAGCACCAACGACGCGTGTTGGTGTGTGAAGCACGGCGCGGACTTCGTCACCATCGGCACCGCCGCGATCCTGCATCACGACTTCCCCATCCGGGCCGGCGCAGACGCGGGTTTCGAGAGCGTCACCCCACCGGTCTCGCGCGAGTATCTGCTCTCAGAGTTCGTGGGGCCATCGTTTGTGGACTACCTCGCTGAAGGCTGGGACGACTTCGTGTTGGACGCGCCGAACTACTGACCCAATGGGCGGAAGGCGCCCAAAAAGGGCCGACTTCGGGCATTTTCGGCCCGTTGTGTCAGTAGTTCGGTTGGCCTCGCAAAGCCTCGGCCGGTGAAACTCACCGACGCCCGGTTCGGAACATCCCGCGCGCAATTTCCCGGGCAGCAGTGCTCATGAAGTTCTTGAACGCGCGGGACTTCACCACATCGGAGACGATGGAGCCTTCCTCCTGCTGGGACTGCTTCTTCGCGCCGGAGGTCCGCTTCGGCACGGGGATCTTCTTCTCGCTGGCCTTCTGCTCCTCGGCCGCCTGCGCCTTCTCGGCCTCCTTGGCCGCCCCGGCCTCAAGCTTGGCGGCCAACATCTCGCGTGCCGACTCGCGGTCGATGGCGTTGGCGTACTTCGCGTGGCGGGGGCTGGCGGTCACTGTCGCTTCCATCGCCGCCGGATCACTGGCGCCCATCAGCGACAGCGGCGCCCGGAGCCGCGTCCACGCCACCGGGGTCGGCGCACCGCGTTCGTTCATCACGGTGACGACGGCCTCGCCGATGCCGAGGCTGGTGATGACCCGACCAAGGTCGTCGTAGGCGCTCATCGGATAGGTGTTCACCGTGGCCTTGAGCGCCTTGGCGTCGTTGGGGGTGTGGGCCCGCAACTGGTGCTGGATCCGGGAGCCGAGTTGGCCGAGGACCTCGTCGGGGACGTCGGTGGGG
>CBDTZB010000548.1:0-2393 GCA_965364795.1 uncultured Nocardioides sp. | reverse complement strand
CCGGCGCGGCGGGCGCGGATGGCGTAGTCGCAGTCGTCGTAGAAGATGAAGTACGTCGGATCCGGCAGACCGATCCGCGTCACCACTTCGCGGCGGATCATGAACCCCTCGAAGGCGACGTTCTGCAACTCCACCCGCTCAGGCATCGCGGCCCGGGTGCCGTAGGTCGTCTCGACCATGGCTGTCTTGGGCTTGATGGCGAAGGGGTTGGCCAGGTTGAACTCCATGGCCGCCTTCTCCACCAGCGCGCCGGTGGTGTCCTCGCGGACCGACATCAGGCAGGCCTCGTCCTGAGCCAGCAGGACGTCGAGGCACTCGGGAGCGGGCATCACGTCGTCATCCATCAGCCAGATCCGGTCGAAGCCTTGCTCGTAGGCCATCTTGACGCCCCGGTGGAAGCCGCCGGCGCCACCGATGTTGGTGCCGAGGTGAACGGCTTCGAGACCGCGGTTCGTCGCTGCCTCCAGGACGGCGCGGGTGTGGTCGGTGCTGGCGTTGTCGATGACGATGATCGCCTCGGGTTGGCGATGCATGGCTCCGAGCGCGTCCAGCATGCCGACCAGAAGTTCGGCGCGGTTGAACGTGACGACAACAACGGCCACAGACTCGGTCATCGCAGGTACCTCCGGTGACCCGTGAAGTCGCCGCGGACCCCGGCGACCATCGCCCTGGCGCTCAACCCGATCCGCCTCGGGGACGGGCGGGTGAAGAGGTAGAACCAGAGCGTCTTCACCACGAACGCGAAGGCGTGCGGCCAGCCGCGGTAGTTACGCAGGTTCAGCAGGTTGTTGCGTGCCATGCAGTAGTGCTTGAGGTCACTGGGACTGTGGTTGTACGTGGTGCGTCCGAACATCATCGGAGTGCCGAGCTCGCCCACACTGGGATGCAGGACACGGGCTCCGACCACGGTGCCGACACGACCACCGGACTTCTCGGCCCGCAGTCGGTACTCATGGTCATCGCCCCAGATGAAGAACTCAGCCCGCGGCAGCCCGATCCGCTCGACGAGGTCCCGGGTCACCAACACGCCGTTGAAGGGGATGACCACATCCTTGATCACCCCGTTGACGGCAGCGGCGCGGACATCAGCCATCCCGTGCACGACCCGGGTGCCGCCGGGCAGCCGGATCGGGAAGACCAATCGCTCGGGCTGGGCCTCGTCGACCACCACCGGACCCCAGAAGTCGAAGTCGGTCTGATGTTCCAGGAGCGTCGCAAGACAGCCGCGGTCCGGGAGACCGTCGTCGTCCATCAGCCACACCAGGTCCGCGTCACGCTCCACGGCCCACTCGAGTCCATCGTGGAAGCCGCCCGCACCCCCGCTGTTCTCCGCAAGGGTCCTGAACAGCAACGGCGTCACGCCCGACGAGGTCTCCCCGCTGGTTGAGGAAGTCGCGCTAGCGACTGTCTCGAAACCAAGCCACTCCCCCGTCCCATCGGACGAGGCGTTGTCGATGACGAGAATCTCGTCGACCTCGGGCACCTCTCGAAGTCGCCCGACCAAGGTCTCGAGGAGTCCCCGACGGTTGAACGTCACCACCACCGCCACGACTCGCACCCGCGACACCCTACTGGCGTCGGTAGTCTTGTCAGTCATGGACACCGACTCAATCCTGCGGCTGCTGCAGGACGTTGCTGCCGAGGTGATCAACCCGCGCTTCAGGTCGCTGTCACAGGGCGAGGTGCACGAGAAGGCTCCCGGTGATCTCGTCACCGATGCCGACCACGAAGCAGAGGTGCTGATCACCGAGGCCCTCAACGCGGCATACCCAGGCGCGGTGGTGTTGGGCGAAGAGGCCTACGCTCAGGATCGGACCCTTCTTGATCGGTACCGCGCCGCCACGCACGCCTTCACCGTCGACCCGGTGGACGGCACGAAGAACTTCGTCAACGGCTCGCCGGACCACGCGGTCATGGTGTCGGAGTTGCTCAACGGCACAGCCGTCCGCGGTTGGATCTGGCAACCCCAACACGAACTGGCGTACGTCGCGGAGCTAGGAGCCGGCGCAACCTGTAACGGCGAATCACTGACCACGACCCCGCCGACCGGTCCCCCGTCGACTTGGCGCGGCGTGACCTCACGGCGCTCGTGGTTGGATCGCGAGTTCGCCGACCTGGCCCCGCTGGAGCTGACCTGGGTCTGCTGCGGAGTGGACTACCCCCACCTCATTGCCGGCGACGCAGACTTCGTCCTGTACGCCCGCGCCTGGCCCTGGGACCACGAGCCCGGCGGTCTGATCCTGCGCGAGGCTGGTGGCCACCTCGGGCCCCTCCGCAACGGCAGTCTCATCGCCGCTGCCGACCGAGCGACGTACGCCGCCGTGCTCGAGCGGGTCTACCCCCACGCTGGCTGAGTGGGTAAAACCGCCCGTCCACTCGCAAACCCGAGTACA
>CBDTZB010000547.1:0-2394 GCA_965364795.1 uncultured Nocardioides sp. | reverse complement strand
TCGACCAGTGGGGGACCGAAGAGGCTTACACGGCCGGCTTCGATGAGTTCGTCGGGCGGATCGACCCTGCTGGTTTTCTGGTCTGCATCGCTGACGACCCGGGCGCCGCGCGCCTCGTCGAGGTGGCCCAGGCTCGTGGTCTGACGGTGCATGCCGTCGGTGAAGGTGCCGACTCGGAGGTGCGGGCCACTGACCTCGTCTTCGAGGGGGAGACCTCGACCTTCACCGTGGTGGACAACGGTGAGGAGCTGGGGCGGGTCGCCCTGCGCATTCCGGGCCGTCATTACGTCCTGGATGCGCTCGCGGCACTGACCGTGGGCTTGCGTCTGGGATTCGACTTCGCCGATCTGCGCACCGGCCTCGAGTCCTTCGCCGGCACCCGACGCCGCATGGAGGCCAAGGGCGCGGCGAACGGCGTGCGCGTCTACGACAGCTATGCCCACCATCCGGTGGAGATCGCCGGGGACCTGGCTGCGGCCCGATCCATCGCCGGATCAGGTCGGCTGGTCGTGATCTTCCAGCCGCACCTGGTCTCGCGGACGCGGATCTTCGCTGCGGAGATGGGAATCGCCCTCGCCGCCGCCGACGAGGTGCTGGTCCTGGACGTGTATCTCGCGCGCGAGGACGCGGACCCCGAGGTCACCGGAGCCCTGGTTGCCTCCGCTGTGCCGTTGCCGGACGAGCGGGTGCACTTCGTCCCAGACCTTGCCGATGCGCCGGCGCGCGCCGTCGATGTCGCTCGCTCCGGCGACGTTGTGCTGACCCTGGGGGCGGGTAACGTCACCGACGTTGGCCCCCGTGTTCTCGATCTCCTCAAGGCAGCCGAGGAACGCGATGGCTAGTCGCTCCGGCGGGCCGGCTGGAACCCAGCTCACCCGACCTGCCCGCGGACAGGCGCCGCCCGACCGGGCCACCCTGAGCAGCCGGCGACGTTTCGCGCGACGTCAGTGGACGCGACGCTGGCTCGCCTGGCGACGAGTCCTGGCCGCCCTGGTGGTGGTGTTCCTGGTGGCCGGAACGATTCACACCGTGTACTTCTCCGACCACCTGGCTGTCGAGAAAGTGACCGTGACCGGGGTCGAGGAACTGACCGACGGCCAAATCCGTGCGGCTGCCGAGGTGCCGCTCGGTGGACCCCTGGCCACCGCCGATCTGTCGGCGATCGAGTTGCGGGTCTCGTCCCTCGCTCGGGTGCGTACGGCGAAGGTGTCGCGACGCTGGCCGAACACGGTCACGGTGTCGGTCGAGGAACGCGAACCGGTTGCCGTGGTTTCGATCAACGGCAAATTGCAGGGGTTGGATCGTGAAGGTGTCGTCTTCGCAGCCTTCCGGCGTGCACCCGAGGGTCTACCGCGCATCGAGACGTCGATCGGGACCGGCTCGGAGGCGCTCGCCGAGGTCGCGTCCGTGGTGATGGCGCTGCCGACCAGTCTGCGTTCCCTGGTCGACTTCGTCCGAGTGGACAGCATCGACACGATCAGCCTCAACCTGCAGGACGGGCGCACCGTCCGGTGGGGGAGTGCGGAGCGCTCCTCGCAAAAGGCGAGCGTGCTTGAGGCCCTGCTGGATCAGGAGGCCACCGTCTACGACGTAACGGTCCCCGAGCAGCCCACGATCAGCGGCTGATCCCTTCACCCCGGCTGCGCCGGATCTTGGCGGAGCGGCGTACCTGATAGCAGGCGGCCGAGGTGAAAGTGGAAATCGATCCGCCCGATCGGCGTGTCTGCGTCGACAGCGTGCTCTGACTGCCTACTGTCCTTTTCACGCAGAGGTTGACATAACTATAACCCTCAGCCTGAGGGTCAGGGTTCTGGGATCTCTTTCTTCCCCACCTAAGACGCACATCACGAACCAATACGAGAGGTGAAGCCGCCATGGCAGCTGCACAGAACTACCTGGCCATCATCAAGGTCGTGGGCATCGGCGGAGGTGGGGTCAACGCCGTCAACAGGATGATCGAGGTCGGCCTCAAGGGCGTCGAGTTCATCGCCATCAACACCGACGCCCAAGCACTGCTGATGAGTGACGCGGACGTGAAGCTCGACATCGGTCGCGAGCTGACCCGCGGACTCGGAGCAGGCGCCGACCCCGACGTGGGCGGCCAGGCCGCTGAGGACCACGCCGACGAGATCGAAGAGGTCATCAAGGGCGCCGACATGGTCTTCGTGACCGCCGGCGAGGGCGGCGGCACCGGCACCGGTGGCGCACCGGTCGTTGCTCGAATCGCTCGCTCGCTGGGTGCCCTGACCATTGGTGTCGTCACCCGCCCCTTCGCCTTCGAGGGTCGTCGCCGCGCGAACTCGGCCGAGGAAGGCATCGCGCAGTTGCGCGAAGAGGTCGACACCCTCATCGTGATCCCCAACGATCGACTGCTCTCGATCAGCGACCGCAGCG
>CBDTZB010000546.1:0-2402 GCA_965364795.1 uncultured Nocardioides sp. | reverse complement strand
GTCGGTGATCGGATCATGGCCAGCCCCCATCAAGAGCTGGAGTTGGTGTTCCGATACTCGGTCGCCCACCTGAATCTCGCCCTTGCCGAGGGCCGCTACGCCTGCGCCGAGCCAGCGGCCGGGCGGTGTGCCTTCTTCCATGTAGTAGCGGGTAAGCGGCGTCGAGAGCGGCCTGTTGCCGTCGGCTGCCGCGACGGTCTTGAGCAGGTACTTGTAGCCGTCACCTGCCGACATCACGCGCATCGAAACCGTCATGCCCACCTCCGCTCCTGCCGGGCAGGTGAGCACCCTCACCCGGTGACTTCTGAAGCGGTCATGGCCGGCTCAACCTCGACCTGCAAGAGGCGTGTCAGCTCAGAAAAGGCAGGGTGTGGCGGAGCTTCCTGAGTGCGGGCTGTCGTGAATGGACGTTGCTGGTCGATGGACTGGATGGCACTGGGCCGGCGACCGCGAGGACAGGTCAGCACGACGTAGTGGTGCACCTGACAGGTGACCAGCCCGGCGACACGACTCACGCGAGTTCTGGCCGGGGATCATCCCGTCAGCCGGAGCATTCATGCACGACACACCGACCGATCCCGCGAGTCCGCTGAGGATCGGTTCGCTCTTCTCGGGATACGGCGGCCTCGACCTCGCTGTCGAACATGTCTTCGGCGGAGAGACCGTCTGGTTCTCTGAGATCAATGAGCCCGTGGCCAGGGTCTTCGCCCACCACTGGCCCGACGCCCCGAATCTGGGCGACATCACAAGGATCAGCTGGTCGCAGGTCGAGCCCGTTGACATTCTGATCGGCGGCTTCCCCTGCCAAGACGTGTCCACCGTCGGCAAGCGCGCCGGTCTCGCACCCGGAACCCGCTCAGGTCTATGGGCGCACATGGGCACAGCCATCGAAGTGCTGCAACCCCAATGGGTCGTCATCGAAAACGTCCGCGGTCTGCTCTCGTCCCCAGCCATCCGACCGATCACCGAAGGAGACGACAATGCCCCGCGCAACCCCTGCGCAGCAACCCCCGACGATACAGCCCTTCGCGCTCTGGAGCCCGACCCGTGGCATCTGGGAGACAGCGCAACTCGACCTCTACGAGCAGCCGGCGCCGTACTCGGCGATTTGGCCGACCTGCGGATGGATGCACGATGGGTCGGTCTACCTGCTTCCCTTGTCGGCGCTCCTCACCCCCGGTTCCGCATCTTCCTCCTGGCCCAGCGTCAAGACGCTGTTCCGAACCCCGCTCGCGTCGGACTCGCTTCGAGGTGGAGAGACCCTGGACAAGGTGAAGGCGAGACGGGGCACGATCGCACTCTCGCACCAGATCATCGACCTCGCGCTCCACGGACCGGATGGCTCGCTCAGCAGGCACAGCGACTCGGCGACGTTGTGGTCGCTGACCGAGGACATCTTCACCGCTGGGGACGCTATGCCCACGCCGTGGCTCGTTGGGAGCACATCACCGGACGAGTCGCACCAGCGCCCGCACTCCTGAGGAACGAGAATGGCCCGCGTCCAGCACCGGAGTTCGTGGAGTGGCTCATGGGACTCCCTACCGCCTGGCTCTCCGATCCACGACATGGCCTTCCGCCGAACCAGCAACTGATGGCGCTTGGCAATGGGGTCCTGCCTCTACAAGCGGCGATCGCACTGACTGCCGTGTCAGCGTTCTCGCCGCTTGGGTAGCGGAGGCTACGCGACCGCCGGCCGCGATCACTCCGCTGGGTGAGCGGCGGGGGTGTCCCCGATGCGGTGATCCTGCGTTCGTAGGTCGGCCAGGCAGCGAGCAGTAGGAGCCCGTTGGCGCTCGGCGTGCTGGGGTCCGCGGTGTGGGTGGTGATTGAGAGGTGTGGGGTAGCGCGCTTTGTTGCCTGTTTGGGAGTCGTTGACAGGGGTTGGGCCTATGACGCGTCCGCGTTATCCATCCTCGTGGGTAGCCGGTGTAGTCGTATGACGAGTGTCGCCGCCGTGGCGAAGGCGGCGAAGATGGTGATGTTTGTGAGGGCGTCGGTCCATGAGATCGCCTGCGTTGCCCGGAGTTGCGCGATGCTGGAGGTCATTGCGGCGATGGAGTAGGCGCCGACATTGTTGATGATGTGAGCCGCGATGCCTGCTTCGAGACCGCCGGTGAGGATCACGAGGGTCGAGGCGAGCAGCCCGAAAGCGAGTCTGTCTACGAACAGTGCGGCGTTCTGGACGCCATGGAGTGAGGCAAACACGAGTGACGA
Source organism: uncultured Nocardioides sp. (assembly GCA_965364795.1). GTDB lineage: Bacteria > Actinomycetota > Actinomycetes > Propionibacteriales > Nocardioidaceae > Nocardioides. The sequence continues at coordinate 188 of CBDTZB010000546.1, read as the reverse complement.
TGCGGCGGCCCCGATCCAGGGGTTGGCGGTGAGTCTGGTCATCGACTGTAGTAGGTAGCCGCGGAAGAGGTACTCTTCGGCTGCGGCCTGCCACGGGGTGACGATTGCCACGACGACAAGGAAGCTCCACCACTGCGGCTGCGGCGCGAACCGGGAGTGCTGAAGGTTTAGGTGACATCTGATCTGGC
>CBDTZB010000545.1:0-2403 GCA_965364795.1 uncultured Nocardioides sp. | reverse complement strand
CGAGGTCAGATCGATGCGTCCTCGGTGGCCATCGATGATGGCCGAGACGATGGCGAGTCCTAGGCCAGTGCCCTGAATGGCTCGTTCCTGAGCCGTGGCGCTGCGGTAGAACCGCTGGAAGACCTTGTCGCGGTCGGCTGCGGGGATTCCGATGCCGGTGTCCGTGACGGACAGCGTGGCCTCCTCGCCGTCCACAGCGACGAGGACCTCGATCCGGCCGTCGTCCTCGGTGAACTTGATGGCATTACTCAACAGGTTGATGATCACTCGATCGAGTTGCGCAGCATCTCCCATGACCTCCACCGGGGCCCCCGATGGCAGGAACTCGACCGTGAGCCGGCGCTTGGTCAACAACGCCTGCACCGACTCTTTGGCCGCCTCCACTGCGGCGGTGAGATCGACCCGACGGGTGTCCAGACTGGGCGACTCGGACTGGAAGCCACTGAGAAGCAGCAGATCGTCGCAGATCACCACGAGCCGCTTTCCGTTGCGTTCGATGGCTCGGAGGAGCGGGATCTGCGAGGGGTCCGCCTCGTCCCCTCCTTCGCCCAGAAGCAACTCGGTGTAGCCGACGATGCTGGTGGTGGGGGTCCGTAACTCGTGCGACACCGTCGAGACGAACTCGTCCTTGGCCCGATCGAGTTCGCGCAACTGTCGGATCGCACCCCGCTCCGTCTCCAGAGCTTCCGCCAAGGCTCGCTGGGTCTCCCTTTGTTCGGTCACGTCCTGTCCAACACACAGGAAGCCCACCCGGTCGGAGACCACATCATCGGTGAGGGAGAGGGACATCGACACCTCAATAGGGGTGCCGTCCTTGGTGATCCAGGTCCAGTCCCGAGAGGGCGCCTCGTGGTCGAGGTTGATGGTTCCGACCAGGCTGAGGAACTGCTCGTTCGGTGTCATGGCCGAGGTGCGGCTTCGCAGTTGGCGTGGGTCGAGGAGCTCGATGAAGGGCTTTCCGATCACTTCATCGGCATCGAACCCGAGCAACAGGCAGGCGCCCTGGTTGAACACGGTGACCAGGCCACGGTTGTCGATCCCGATGAGCGCGGTTCCGATCCCGGCCTTCATCAGGTGAGTCAGCAGGCCGGCGCTCGCCCGCTCCGAGGTGACGTCGACACCGGTCACCACGGCGTACTCCGTAGAGCTGCCGGGTGCGGAGACGACGTTGCAGCTCCACATCACCCGAAGTCGGTCTCCGTCGTGGCCCAGCATGGTGCGTTCAGCGAACAGCGGCTGCCCGCTGCGGTTGGGCCACATCAGTAAGGACGCGAAGTCGGCCTCATCGATGGGGGCCAGTGGGGTCTCCCAGACCGGGGTCCCCATCAGGTCCGCCTCGGAGTACCCCGTGATCTCCCGGGTGGCTGCGTTCATTCGAAGCACATGGCCGCGGGCGTCGACGACCAAGATGATGCAGCGGGCTGTTTCGACGGTCGCGTCGGTGAGTTGTTGGGAGGCCTCGACCCGGGCCATCGCCACATGTTGATCGGTGAGGTCGATGATCTGAACGGAGTAGACGGGCCCCCGTACCGAAGGTATCGCGGCGACGTGCACGTCGAGCCAGCTCTCCTCGCGCAGCTTCGACCGAGCCATGCCGTGCCAGATGGGTCCGACCTGGTCGCGGATCCAAGACTCCGGTGCGGTCTTAGCATCGATCGGTTCGAGCAGGTCGAGGAGGTCCCAGCCACCCTGCCCCACCTCGGCCATGCCCAGCGACCTGCGAGCACTCCCGTTGATCTCCCGGACCACCAGCGTTTCCTCGTCAGCGTCCAGCAGAAGGATCCCTACGGGTGAATCAAGAAACAACTGGCGCATGACCTTCTCGTTGGCTCGCGAGCGCTGAGCAACCAAGGCCGCCTGGTACGAAGCGGTCGCGAGTGGGAGGGCGATCAAGTACAACGTCAGAACAAAGGCGTTGGCGACCATGGCGACGACGATGGGTTCGCTGTCGTTGGGCAACAGACTGGCGAAAGGACCGCTCCCGCTGTAGGAGACAGCGCCCACGATGGCGGAGAGGAGTCCCAACTCCAGGGCGACGATCCGTCGCTCAAAACGAAGCGCTGCCCACCCGACGCACGGCACGAGTAGGAACGTCATCGACAGGCCTGCGGCCATGCCGAAGACGATGTAGACGATGGCGCAGGTGATAGCGACCTGGAGGAGAATCTCAGGCGTGCTGCCGCGCCTGTCGGCACGGCGAGCCGTCAGCGCGAGGGCCAGAACTGCTGCCACTGACGTGGTGTGCGCCATCAGGGAGACCGCCAGGACTCGTGTGTCCAAGGGATTCGCCGTGGTCGCCTCGAAGACCGGTTGCGCCATGCCGACGAGTCCGGCAGCGGTGGCCGCAGCGGCGAGCCACGTCACATCTAGCGGGGTGGCGAGGTCGGGTGCCTCATCGATACC
>CBDTZB010000544.1:0-2411 GCA_965364795.1 uncultured Nocardioides sp. | reverse complement strand
CGCCGCCGTCATCGTCATGTCCGACACGAAGGCTGCTGAGCTTGGCCTCAAGCCGTTGGCCCGCATCGTCTCCACCGGCGTCAGCGGACTCTCGCCCGAGATCATGGGCCTCGGCCCGGTTGAGGCGACTCGCAACGCCCTGAAGTACGCCGGGATGAGCATCGGGGACATCGACCTCGTCGAGATCAACGAAGCCTTCGCTGCTCAGGTCGTGCCGTCCTACCAGGACCTCGGCATCGACCTGGACCGCCTGAACGTCAACGGTGGCGCCATCGCCGTTGGTCACCCCTTCGGGATGACGGGCGCCCGCCTGCAGAACACGATGATCAACTCGCTGGACTGGCACGACAAGTCCACCGGCCTGATCACCATGTGCGTGGGTGGCGGCCAGGGCATGGCCATGATCCTCGAGCGCATCTGATCGCTCACCGTTTCAGAGAGTCGTCCGGCCGGGTTTCCCGGCCGGACGATTCGCCTTTACCGACCAGGCCCTAAACTCGTCGAATGCCCGACATCGGTGAAGAGCCTCGGTGGCTCGACCAGTCCCAACAGCAGGCGTGGCGCGCACTGGTGCTGGGTACCCAACTGCTCTTCGACCAGCTTGATGACGAGTTGCGACAGCACTCGAACATCTCGCTGACCGAGTACGAGATCCTCGTCCGCCTCTCGGAGCGGGAGGGCGGCCAGATGCGGATGGCTCAGCTCGCCGACTCCTTGGCCCACAGCCGCAGCCGCGTCACCCACACCGTCAAGCGCATGGAGAAGGCTGGGTTGGTGGGCCGCGGCACCTCCCCCGAGGACGGACGCGGCATCACCGCCGGGTTGACCGAGACGGGATGGCTGATGCTGAGCAATCTCGCACCCATGCACGTCGAGGGCGTGCGTACTCATCTCGTGGATCTCGTGGATCCCGACGATCTCGAGACCCTGGGACGGGTGATGAATGCGGTTGCCGACCATCTCATCAAGGATCGGCCGGCCATGGAGATCCGGGGCCAATAGGCTTGGCCCCGGATTAGCAGCCGGTCAGTCGCGCGTCAGGCGGCGGTGGGTGACCCGATGCGGACGTGCCGCCTCGGCACCAAGACGCTCGATCTTGTTCTCCTCATAGGACGCGAAGTTCCCCTCGAACCAGTACCACTTGCCCGGGTTCTCCTCAGTGCCCTCCCAAGCCAGGATGTGGGTGGCAATCCGGTCCAGGAACCACCGGTCGTGCGAGGTGACCACGGCGCAGCCCGGGAAGTCGAGCAGCGCGTCTTCGAGGGCGGAGAGCGTCTCAACGTCCAGGTCGTTGGTGGGCTCATCGAGCATCAACATGTTGCCGCCCATCTTCAAGGTGAGCGCGAGGTTGAGGCGGTTGCGCTCACCACCGGAGAGCACGGAGGCCTGCTTCTGCTGGTCGGGCCCCTTAAAGCCGAACGAGGCGACGTAGGCCCGGGAGTTCATCTCGAAGTTGGCGACCTTGATGTGGTCGAGCCCGTCGGAGACGACCTCCCAGACGTTCTTCGTGGGGTCCAGACCGCCACGGCTCTGGTCGACGTAGGAGATCTTGACGGTCTGGCCGACGTTCAACTCGCCGCTGTCGGGCTTCTCCTCGCCGGTGATCATCTTGAACAACGTGGTCTTGCCAACGCCGTTGGGTCCGATGACACCGACGATGCCGGCGCGCGGAAGCGAGAAGCTGAGGTCATCGATGAGGGTCCGCCCCTCGAATCCCTTGGTGAGGTTCTTGACCTCAAGGACGACATCGCCCAGGCGCGGTCCCGCCGGGATGTTGATGTCAGAGGTGTCGATCTTGCGCATCCGGTCCGCCTCGGCGGCCATTTCCTCGTAGCGAGCCAGACGTGACTTACTTTTGGTCTGCCGCGCCTTGGCGTTGGAGCGGACCCACTCCAACTCACGCTCGAGCATCTTGGCGCGCTTGACGTCCTTCTGCCCCTCGATCTTGAGGCGGTCCTTCTTGGTCTCCAGGTAGGTCGTGTAGTTGCCCTCGTAGGGGTGGGTCTTGCCCCGGTCGAGTTCGAGGATCCACTCGGCGACGTTGTCGAGGAAGTACCGGTCGTGGGTGATGGCCAGCACCGCGCCGGGGTACGACGCGAGGTGGCCTTCCAACCACTGCACCGACTCGGCGTCGAGGTGGTTGGTGGGCTCATCGAGCAACAGCAGCGAAGGCTGGAGAAGCAGCAGCTTGCACAGGGCAACGCGGCGACGCTCACCCCCAGAGAGCGAGTCAACGATGGCGTCCGGCGGAGGGCAGCGCAGCGCGTCCATCGCCTGGTCGAGCCGGCTGTCGATGTCCCACGCGTTGGCGTCGTCCAGCTCGGTCTGCAGGTCGCCGGTCTCGGCCATCAGCGCGTCCTGATCGGCGTCGGGCTCGCCCATCTCCATGTAGGCGGCCTCAAGGCGCGCCA
>CBDTZB010000543.1:0-2412 GCA_965364795.1 uncultured Nocardioides sp. | reverse complement strand
ACCTCGCGCACGAAGTCGACGGCCTCCCCGATCTTCAGCCACGGTGCCGAGATCGGCGCAAGCAACAGGTCGATCGGCTCACCCGGGCCGGTGAGCGCATCACCGGGGTGGAAGATCTTGTAGCCCTCGACGTCCAAGAGGTAGCCGCTGTTGGCGATGCGCGGGTAGTCGTCGTGGATCACGGCGTGTAGGTCGCCCACCGCTCGGACGGCGATGCCGGCGTCGAAGGGGTCTCCTGGGGTTACGACCGTGATCCGAGCCGCCAGGTCGGGCGCCTCTTCACGGATCTTCGCCGCCACCGCCGCGACCGTGAAGATCGGCGCTTCGGTCCGAGCGAGATGCTCCGGGGAGTAGTGATCGGCGTGTTCGTGGGTGATGAGCACCGCGGTCGCACCATCGACGGCGTCGGGTTCGGTGAAGGCACCCGGGTCGATGACGACCGCAAAACCGTCGTGCTCGATCCGAACGCAGGCGTGGCCGAACTTGGTGATCCTCATGCGCCGCACGATATCGGCTCGGCCCGCGATTCCGGGGTCACTCGGGCTGGGCCGGCCACCGGGACCCCACTAGCTCCCGGGCCATCGAACACGGTCCAATAGAACATGCCCACACGCCTCGATCTGTCCGACCCGAGTTTCGACACCACCTCCGAGGAGGTGCACCGGGCGCGTGAGGCGGATTGGTACGCCGAGACCACCTGGGGTTGGGCGATCCTGAGGTACGACGAGGCCGCGGCGGTGCTGCGCGACCGTCGCTTCCGGCAGGGCAACGCCCGTTGGCCGGAACAGAACGGCATCCACTCCGGCCTCTTCGCCGACTGGTGGGGAGAGACCCTCCTCTCCTTGGAGGGCGACGACCACGCGCGGATCCGGCGGTTGCTGATGCCCGCCTTCCGCAACAAGACCATCGCTGCAATGGCGCCGCGTTTCCAGGAGCTGGCCAACGAACTGATCGACGACTTCGCCCCCACCGGCGAGGTGGAGTTCATCAGTCAGTTCGCCGAGCCGTACGCCGCCCGCATCATCTGCCTGCTCCTCGGTCTCCCCGAGGAGGACTGGGCGCAAATCGCCCACTGGGCCGACGACCTCGGCGCGTCCTTCTCGATCGACGTCGCCCAGCAGGTCCCCCGGATCGAGGCGGCTCTGACCGGTCTTCACTCCTACCTCGACAAGGTGATCGAGGACCGTCGCCGGTCCCCCACCGACGACCTGATCAGCACCCTGGTGCGCACCTCGGACGAGGATGGCGACCGTCTCTCACCCCACGAACTCGGCGTCGCGCTGGTCTTCCTTGCCTTCGCCGGCATGGAGACCACCCGCAACCAGCTCGGGCTTGCACTCCAGACCTTGCTCGCCCAGCCGGACCAGTGGCGTCTGCTCGGGGAGCGCCCCGACCTCGGCGGGAACGCGGTGGAGGAGGTGATGCGGGTCAACCCGACGGTGACCTGGGTGACGCGCGAAGCCCTCGAGGACGTCGTACTCAACGGTTTGGAGATCCCCGCCGGCGGCATCGTCCAGACGATCTCCCACTCCGCGGGCACCGACCCCCGCGCCATGCCGGACCCGTCGTTCGACATCACCGCGACCCGTCCGCCGCACCAAGGCTTCGGGGCCGGTATGCACCACTGTCTGGGGCACTTCGTTGCGCGCACCGACATGGCGGTCGCGTTGCCGCTGCTCGCTCGCAGGATGCCCGATGCCACCCCCGACGGCTCGGGTCAGTGGCTGCCGGTCTCGGGCAACACCGGGGCCGTGCGCTTCCCGATCACTTTCACCCCCTCCTGAGTCGGCGCTACTTGACGCTGATTAACCCGCGAGTCGGCGTTAGTTGACGCTCGGGAGGGCGCGAGTCGGCGCTACTTCAACAAGACGCGCCGACTCAGCGGCCGACCTGACTCACTGACCGTCGCTCAACGCGCGGATCCGGGCGTCGAGGTCGCGTCGATCCGAGCGACCGACGACCGCTTCGATGACCTCGACCCCGCCGTTGGGATTGGCCAACGCCTGCTCCAACTCGAGCAACGAGGTGGCGCGCCAATGGGGGGTGCGGCTGGCCGCGCAGAGTGAGGCGAGGTCGGTGTTGTGCGGGGTGGCGAAGAGACGCTCGAAGGAGTCGGCGTACGCCGGGCCGCCCTGTTCGAGGACGCTGAAGATCGAACCCCCGTCGTCGTTGACGACCACGATGGTGAGGTCGGGCCGTGGTTCGTCCGGGCCGAGCAGGAGCCCGTTGCTGTCGTGCAGGAAGGTCACGTCGCCCATCAGGGCCAGGTTGCGACTCCCCTCCTCGGCAGGGAACCGCAGCGAACGCCCCAGGGCCGCACCCATCGCCGTTGAGATGGTGCCGTCGATCCCCGACAGACCCCGGTTGGCCATCACGAAGCGGCGCTCACCCACGGGGTACGGCCGCGCCATC
>CBDTZB010000542.1:0-2425 GCA_965364795.1 uncultured Nocardioides sp. | reverse complement strand
TCATCCGGTCCTCGGATTGGCCGAGCGGGCCGGTGCGGGGGGTCGAGGTGGGTTCGGGCGGAGCGTCGGTGAGTAGTTCGAGCCTGCGCGACCTTGGGCGACGTTGGGAGATGTAGAGGTTGGTCATCACCCGCCGCAGGTACGCCTGCGGCTGGTCAGCCCGGCTCACCTTCGCCCACGATCGGTAGGCCTGCACCAGCGCTTGTTGGGCGAGGTCCTCCGCGTCGGCATGGGTGCTCGTGAGCAGGTACGCCGTGCGGTAGAGCCAGGTCCACGAGGACGCTGCGAAGTCGTCGAACACCGGTGTCCCTTGCCTCTGCTTCGTTGTTATCGAGTCCATCAGAACCCCTCTCCTGCCTACCTGACGACAGGCGGGGCCGAGAGGTTGCCTCCCGAGGCCGGTGAATCGTCCGTTTCTCAGGGCGCCTTTCTTCAGGGCAACCGCCCTTGGACGCCTCGGATCCTCTAGATTCCGACCGTGAGCGCTCAAGCACCCTCTGCCGTCATCCTGATCCGTGCCGAACGGTTCGTTCCGAACCCGACCACCGCAGCCGACAACGCATTTCAGGCCGACCTGCCGCTCGGTCAGTCCGACGAGGTCACCTCGGCGATGGCGTTGGCCGAGATGGACGCGGTGGCCGACGCCCTACGCGAAGCGGGAGTGCGGGTCCACGTCTTTGCGGACCGGGACCACACCCGACCCGACAGCGTCTTCCCCAACAACTGGCTCTCCACGCACGCGGGCGGCAACGTGGCGGTCTATCCGATGTATGCCTCCAACCGTCGCCACGAGCGGCGGGCCGATGTGCTGGAGATGCTCAAGTCCTCCTACCGGGTCCAAACGATCGTGGACTACTCCGGACTCGAGAACGACGGGATCTTCCTCGAGGGCACCGGAGCGATGGTCCTTGACCATGTCTCCCGGGTCGCCTACACCGCGGTGAGCCACCGGGCGGACACCCACGTCCTGGAACGGTTCTGCACCGACTTCGGCTACGAGCCGATGGCCTTCGATGCGTTCGACTCCCAGGGTGTGCCGGTTTACCACACCAATGTCATCGCCTGTATCGGCACCGATGTCGCCCTGATCGCGCTCGACATGATCCCCGACGAGGCACGCCGGGCCGGGGTTCGCGAACGACTCACGGTCAACGGTCGCCGGGTTGTTGAACTCACCGAGGAGCAGGTGCGTGAGTTCGCTGGCAACGCTGTCGAGCTCTGTGGACGGTCGGCCGAGGGCAAGCGGCACTACATCATGGCCATGTCCTCACGAGCGCGTCGTAGCCTGCGGCCGGACCAGATCGCGGTCATCGAGGAGTCGTGCAGCATCGTCGACGTGGACATCCCGACCATCGAACTGGCTGGTGGGTCAGTGCGCTGCATGATTGCTGGCGTCCACCTCGATCACCGTCCGGAGGGCATCGAGCCGATCCCGACCCGCGCAGTGGAAGCCATCGATGAGAACCCCCACACAGTGGACGGGCGCGACGTGGCCGAGGGGAACTGAGACCACCGTCGACGCACCGGGCGGCTACCGCCACACTAGGTCTGGCAGGGTCACCACCAGACGCCTTTCATTCTTGAACATCGCCAGCACATGACCATGTCGTGACTGACGCAGAACGGACACCTCTATGAGCCATCCTCACCCCGAACTCCAACGGCCTCCCAAGCTGCCTGCGCAGGGTCTGCGCATCGTCGCCCTGGGCGGCCTCGGCGAGATCGGCCGCAACATGGCCGTCTTCGAGTACGCCGGCAAGTTGCTTATCGTCGACTGCGGCGTGCTCTTCCCAGAAGAGCACCAGCCTGGCGTCGACGTGATCCTGCCCGACTTCAGCTGGATCAGGGACCGTCTCGACAAGGTCGTGGGGATCGTCCTGACCCACGGACACGAGGACCACATCGGCGGCGTCCCCTACCTGCTGAGGGAGCGCGCCGACATCCCCGTCATCGGTTCGCGCCTGACCCTCGCTCTGATCCGCGAGAAGCTCAAGGAACACCGCATCGTGCCCAAGTTGCACGAGGTCAAGGAGGGAGACCGTGACTCGACCACCTACGGCCCCTTCGACCTGGAGTTCATCGCCGTCAACCACTCGATCCCCGACGGCCTCGCCGTGGCGATCCGCACGGGTGCGGGGCTGGTGCTCCACACCGGCGACTTCAAGATGGATCAGTTCCCCCTCGACAAGCGCATCACCGACCTGCGCGGGTTCGCCCGTCTGGCCGACGAGGGCATCGACCTGTTGATGATCGACTCGACCAACGCCGAGGTGCCCGGCTTCACCACCTCCGAGCGCGACCTGGCGCCGGCCATCGAGAAGGTGTTCCGCACCGCGCCGCGTCGGGTCATCGTGTCGAGCTTCGCCAGCCACGTGCACCGCATCCAGCAGGTCCTGAACGAGAGCCACGCTCATGGTCGCAAGGT
>CBDTZB010000541.1:0-2428 GCA_965364795.1 uncultured Nocardioides sp. | reverse complement strand
GGGGGAGCAGGGGAGCGGCTGGCCCCTCTCGCGCCTCCGCTCATCGACGTCGAGGACGACGTGGCCCAGGCCGTGACTCCGTGAGGATTCTCCACGTCAACAAGTTTCTCTACCGCCGCGGCGGTGCAGAGTCCTACATGCTCGACCTGGCCGAGAGTCAACGGCAACGGGGCGATCATGTCGCGTTCTTCTCGATGGAACACCCTGAGAACGACATCGACCCCAACGAGGACCTTTTCCCTGACCGGATGGAACTCGACCCACCTCCCGACGGCGCGTTAGCCCGGATCCGAACCGCCGGTCAGATCCTCTACCGCCCAGATGCGCGCGCGGCGATGGACCGCATTCTCGATCGGGAACGCCCCGATGTGGTGCACCTGCACAACATCTACCACCAACTCTCACCGTCGATCCTGCGTCCGTTGGCCAAGCGGGGCATCCCCGCCGTGATGACGCTGCACGACTACAAGCTCGTTTGCCCGACCTATCAGTTCCTCGATCACGGCAAAATCTGTGAGGCCTGCCTGCCCGGCAAGTTCCGGGAGGCGGCCAAGCGCCGGTGCAACGGCGGATCGGCGTTCGGCAGTGCCCTCTCTGCCCTCGAACTGCGGGTCCACACCTCCACCAAGGCCTACGACCCGATCGACGCCTTCCTGTGTCCCAGTCAGTTCCTGTTGGGCAAGATGGAGGAGGGCAACGCCTTCCCTGATCGATTGGTTCACCTGCCGAACTTCTGCGACGTCACCGGGGTGGCCGCAGCCACCGCCCCCGGCGCGGGGGTTCTCTACGCCGGTCGCCTCTCCCATGAGAAGGGCGTCGACGTTCTCATCGAGGCCGCTGCGCTGCTGCCCGAGGACCTGTCCGTCACCATCGCCGGCGACGGTCCGGCCCGTGCCGATCTGGAACAACTCGTCCACGAGCGCGGAGTCGGTGATCGGGTCCGGTTCCTCGGCCGTGTCCCGATGGAGCGGCTGCATGACCTGATGCGTGCCAGCGCGGTCCTCGCGGTTCCCTCGCGGTGGTACGAGAACCAGCCGATGACGATCCTTGAGGCGTACGGGTGCGGTCGCCCGGTGGTGGCCTCGGACATCGGAGGTCTTCCCGAGCAGGTGCAGGACGGGGTCACCGGTCGTCTGGTGCCCCACTCCGACCCCTCGGCGTTGGCCGAGGCGCTGGCCACGATCGCCGGCGACCCCCAGCGGGCTCACCTCATGGGGGCCGCGGCCCGTGACCGCGCGGTGGCGTCGTACTCCATCGCCGCACACCTCCAATCGCTCGACGCGGTCTACGACCGCGTGATGACCGGCACCAAGGCGCCGAATGTGACGGCTGACACATGATCAGCCGCCGTCTTGAGGAAACCTTGAGGGAAAGCCGGGAGCCCCATAGAGGTCGCTCCGTTGGAATGGGGTTCATCGGGAGAAGGCTGACCGCGCAGCAGAGCGCGACAGCGACAATCCGCACCAAGATTTTCAGAAGAGGGGGGTTCGAATGAGCTACAAGATCGCAATGCTGGGAACCCGAGGGGTTCCAGCCACGTTCGGAGGCGTCGAGCACCACGTTGAGCAGATCGGCGCACGTCTGGTTGAGCGGGGTCACAAGGTGACCGTCTACTCCCAGAGCCGTTACTCCGAAGGCCGCCGCGTCAAGGAACACCTCGGGATGCGCGTTGTCACGCTGCCTACGGTTCCGGTGCGCAGCCTGGAAGCCATCAGCCACGCCGCCATGGCCACGGCTCACGGGCTTTTCGCCCGTCACGACATCTTCCATTACCACGCAGTGGGACCGGGCCTGGTGGCTCCGCTGGCCCGCTACGGCGCCCGCGGCGCGGTCGTCCAGACCGTGCACGGCCTTGACGCCGACCGCGCGAAGTGGGGCGGTGGCGCCAGCCGCATGCTCGACCTCGGCACCTGGATGAGCGCTCGGGTGCCTGACCGCACCGTCACCGTTTCGCAGAGCCTGGCCGACCACTACGCCACCCGCTACGACCGCGAGGTGGACTACGTCCCGAACGGAACCAGCGTCAAGCCTCGCCGAGCCGCGTCGAAGATCTTCGACAAGTACGGCCTGAGTGGCGGGGACTACCTGCTGTTCGTGGGGCGTCTCGTGCCCGAGAAGCGCCCCGACCTGCTCCTTAAGGCCTTCGCCCGCGTCAAGACCGACATGCGTCTGGTCATCGCCGGCGGCTCGAGCTACACCGACGACTACGTCGCCGAGTTGGAGCGACTGGTGGCCGCGGACCCCCGCGTTACGATGACCGGCTACGTCTACGGCGACGAGCTCGATGAACTCTTCACCAATGCTGTGGGCTTCGTGCAGCCTTCGGAGCTCGAAGGTCTGCCGCTCACCCTCCTTGAGGCCATGGGCAGCAGCTTGCCGGTCGTGGTCAGCGACATCGGACCGCACATGGAGGTGGTGGGCCAGGCCC
>CBDTZB010000540.1:0-2432 GCA_965364795.1 uncultured Nocardioides sp. | reverse complement strand
CGACTGCGGTAGCCCGCACGCTCGCTGGTTGAGGTGCGAGGAGCGCAAGCGACGAGCCTCGAAACCAAGCAACCGATCCCGGGAACTTTCCCAAGATCGGTCACCAGGCTTCGAGGCTCAGGCCTTGACGGCCTTCACACCTCAACCAACGTTTCGACTAGTCGGCGTTCGGGCCGGGCCAGTTCTTGTCCGGCTGCGGCACCGGACGGCCAGGCTGTTCGCCGCCGCGGGCCTCGAGGTAGCTGTCCTTGGGCACCATCACCTTGCGGCGGAAGATGCAGACGATCTTGCCGTCCTGGTTGTAGCCGATGGTCTCGACGTAGACGACACCCCGGTCATCCTTGGACTTTGACTCGGTCTTGTCTAGCACGGTGGTCTGGCCGTACAGCGTGTCGCCGTGGAAGGTCGGGGCGACGTGACGCAGCGACTCGACCTCGAGGTTGGCGATCGCCTTGCCGGAGATGTCCGGGACGGACATACCGAGCAGGATCGAGTACACGTAGTTGCCGACCACAACGTTCTTGCCGAACTGAGTGGTCTCCTCGGCGTAGTTCTGGTCCAGGTGGAGCGGGTGGTGGTTCATCGTGAGCAGGCAGAACATGTGGTCGTCGAACTCAGTGACCGTCTTGCCGGGCCAGTGCTTGTAGGTCGCACCGACCTCGAACTCCTCATAGCTACGACCGAACTGCACCGGGGACTCCTCAGGGTCAAGAAACAGGATGGGGCTCGACACGAGCCGGGCCCCATCCTCTCAAAAGCGTGTTGCGATTCGGTCAGGAGTCCATCAGGAACCCCCACCGCCTGCCTTACGACGGTGCATCTGCGGGGCGTTGTCGATCACCTCGGACCCGTGCGCCTTCTCCTGGAGCGGGCCGTCCTCATGAACGCCCTTCTCCTTGTTGTTCTTCCGGTCCAGCGCCTCGCGCATCTTCGCCTTGAGATCGGCGTTCGCGTCGTTCTCAGCCATGGGGTCCTCCAGTAGTTGCCGGACCGTCACTGTCGCACCCGTACGGCCGTACGTCGACGTATTTCCTCCAGGGAACCCGGCCAGCGGCGGTACCGTCTCAACATCATGACCCGAATACCTCGCGCCTTCGCTGCTTCACTGACGCTCGCTCTACTTGCCGGCGGGCTCCTGACTGGCTGCTACGGCGACGCCGAGCCGATCGCTCAGGACTCGATCGGGCCCATCGATGCTTCGGCTCAGCCCAGCGACCCCGGCGGCACCCTCTCCCCCGCTCCAGACCCAGCGGACGCGCGCTATCCGCTCTTCGAGCCCACGACCTACACGTACACGTTGGCGGTCGGGTGCTTCTGTGCTGACGGCGGAACCCCGATCGCAGTGACCGTCGTGGACGGTGAGGTCACCAAGGCGGTGTACTCCGGTGACGGCCGAGGCGTCGAGAAGGGTGAGACCGCGCCCGAGTTCCGCGAACTCACCATCAACGACGTCATCACCACCGCCAACGACCCGAACCTCGCCTTCGTCGACGTCACCTGGCCCGACGATCAGGACTACCCGTCCGTGATCTCGATCGACCGGATCGCCGAGGCCATCGACGACGAGGTGACCTACTTCCTCAGCGACGTCGAAGTGAGCTGAAGACCGGTCGGGGAAGGACTAAGTCCTGGCGATCTCGGTGGTTGAGGAAGGACGACGTCCTGTCTCGAAGCCCCGATACCGACCCACCCAACCGACTTCGATCACTTGTTCTAAAACTGTTACCGAACTGTAGATCTCCCGTGTGTGGATAACCCCCATATCCGGGCAGAACTGTCGGTGCCAGGTGCTGGAATAGGGCCATGGCCAAGGACACCAGCACCCTCAATCGGGATCACCCGATCGTGGCTGGCGCCTGTCTGATCGAGGAGACGCTGGCTGGCCTGGCCGACCAGACGACCTGGTCCATGCGTGATGAGGACGCCCGCGAAGCCGCCCTCCTCCTGACTCAACTCGAGGCCCAGGTCGCCGAGCTCGGACGACGGGTTCTGGCCGAAGCCGACCGCCGTGACGTCGCCGCCCAGACCGGTGGAACTAGCACCGCGAACTGGTTGGCTCACACCACGAAACTCACCCGGACCGAAGCGCACCGCCGCGTTCGTCAGGCCAAAGCCTTAGATACCTGGGAGCAGACCCGGTGTGCGCTAGCCGGAGCCGACCTCCACCTCGAACAAGCCACCGTGATCACCCAGGCCGTCGAAGCCCTACCGGCTGACAAGTGCCCGCCCGAGACCGTGGCCCTGGTCGAGAAGACGCTCATCGAGCACGCGAAAGAGTTCGACGCCAAAACCCTGCGGATCCTCGGCCGGCGGGTGTGGGAAGTCATCGACCCCGAAGGCGCTGAGGCGTTCGAAGCCGAGCAGTTGGCCAAAGAAGAAGACGCTGCGCGGAACAAGACGAAGCTGACCATGAGTGACGACGGCACCGGTGC
>CBDTZB010000539.1:0-2435 GCA_965364795.1 uncultured Nocardioides sp. | reverse complement strand
GGATCGACGAGGGCGGGGTCTATGACTGGGACGCCGAGCTCGCGCAGGTGCCCGGCGACCTGGTCGGGGGTGCGGGCCGCGTTGTTGGTGATGAAGGCCAGTCTGGCCCCGCGGGCACGAACCGCCTCGAGGTGGCCGGCCACCCCGGCCACCGCGGCTCCGCCGACGTAGACGACGCCGTCGAGATCGAGCATGACGAGGTCGTGGACGGCGCAGAGCGCCCCCTGTGAGGAGCCGAGCATGCATACCTCCGTACTGGAGAGCGGGTGTCCGCACCCTACGATGCTCCGATGGACTCCGGGCCAGTGGTCATTCCCCCTTACCTGGCTGGACCACTCCGTCTCCACCCGTTCCGCGGCCTGATGCTGGCACCCAGCCGGATTGGCGACCCCGCCTCGGCTCGGGCGTTTGCCCGGCCCTACCGCGACGTTGCGGCTCGCCTGGAGACCTGGCAACGCAGAGGCCAGGCCCAACGCGACCAGCAGCGTGCGGTCTATCTCCACGAGTACACCGCCGGTGGCATCACCGTGCGCGGACTGGTCGGTGCGCTCGACGTGTCCCGGCTCGCGCAGAGCCGCGCCGACCGGGTGGTCTTCCCCCATGAGGGGGTCCACGCGATCCAGGCCGATGAGCTGGCCGAGCGGATGGCCGAGATGCAGGTCAATCCGGCTCCGATCCTCCTGGTCCACCGTGGGCCGGCGGCCGCCAAAGCCCTGATCGAGCAGGTGTCGACCCGGGTCCCCGAACACCAGTTCGTGGACCGCGGCCACCAGCAGCACCGGGTGTGGGCGATCACGGACCACGCGGAGATCGCCCAGCTGAACGATGCGCTGAGCGGCACTCGGGCGATGATCGCCGACGGGCACCACCGCTACGCGGCCTACCTCCGTCTGCAGTCGGACTCCCCCGGCGGCTCGCGGGACTTCGGCCTGGCCATGCTGGTCGACCAGGACGACACTCCGCTGTTCCTCGGAGCGATCCATCGGGTCCTGACCGGCGTGCCTCTCGACTCACTGCTCACCGCGGCGAAGTCGATCGGTGCCGGGGTGCACCTGTTGGGCGAGGAGGCGGCGCTCGCCGCCCTGGGGCCCGACGTGCTGGTGGCCACCGACGGCTCAGCCTGGGCCAGCATCGAGCTCCCCGACTCCCCCGGACGGGCCGCAGTCGAGGTGCTCCACGCTGCGCTGGTGCCGGCGATCTGGCCCGCCCCGGCGCGCGTCGGGTACCACCACTCCCTCGAGGACTCCCGCAACCAGCTCGCCCGCAGACCCGGGGTCGCGATCCTGCTCCCCGCACCGGACTTCGACCTGGTGCTGCGCATCGTCGCCGACGACCGTCTGCTCCCCGAGAAGGCCACGTCGTTCCAGCCGAAACCCAGCGCCGGCGTGCTCATCCGCAGCCTGCGCGGCGAATGAGCCGGCCCCGCACCACCTCGACCTCGAGCCTGCTCACCCGCCGTCCCTCGGTCTGGAAGAAGCGCCGGCGCAGCTCGCCGTAGACCTCCACGATGTCGTCCGCCGACCACGCGGCCACCGAGCGACGGGCGCGTCCGCGCCACACGGCACAGTCGATGGCATCGACTGTCGTCCGGGCCGCCGACCGCTGAGCGTGGGTGGTCGGCCTGACCACCACCACCCGGAACGACCACATGCTGTCTCCACTGGGCAGGAGACGCTCCTCGGGTGTCCGTGACACGCGGCCTACCAGGCGCACCTCGTTGGTAGATCCGTCGCGAGCGGGGCGATCTGCCACCGTCATCTGCACCACCTCCGCGACCCACGATTCCGGTGGGCTCCGACCATGGCTCCGCGTTCAGCGCCACCCTGTGAACAGGCGAACAGCAATCAGGTGCGGTGGACGAGAACTGGCCTCGCACCGCGAAGAATGCACGCACAAATGACAGTAGGGCCACCCTTGCGGGTGGCCCTACTGGAATAGTTGTCCGGCGGCGTCCTACTCTCCCACAGCCTCGCGGCTGCAGTACCATCGGCGCTGAAAGGCTTAACTTCCGGGTTCGGGATGGGACCGGGTGTTTCCCTCTCGCTATGGCCGCCGTAACTCTGGCGGAAACACACGCACCCATACAGTGTTCGTTGGGGGTGTTTCCAAGCTTGATGTTATTCAGTTGGTGTTCGAACAACCTCACAACCCCTATAGAGGGTTTGTTGGTTGGGAACTGCCTAGTGGACGCGAGTCATACGGTGTAGTCACTCGGTGTGCGCGGGTGTCTTGCGACATCGCCCACACCGGTGAGGGTGTTGGGGTGATGTGTGTGTAAGACAAGCCCTCGGCCTATTAGTACCGGTCGGCTAGGCATTGCTGCTGTACACCTCCGGCCTATCAACCCAGTGGTCTGCTGGGGGCCTTACCCGGTTGTTCCGGTGGGAAACCTCATCTTGAAACGTGCTTCCCGCTTAGATGCATTCAGCGGTTAT
>CBDTZB010000538.1:0-2442 GCA_965364795.1 uncultured Nocardioides sp. | reverse complement strand
CCGACGGGCAGGTGTTCTTCTCCTACCCGCCGCACCCGATGACGGTGGCGTACGCCGTACGCGAACTCGACAACGCAGGACGACTCGGCGCTCAGACGACCTTCTTCCGTCTCGGGGAGGACCCGGGTCTGGCGCGGTTCATCGACTCGATGGCCGCCCGGGTCGAGGGTCGGGTCGTCGCACCGGAACTCGACGACCTGGGGGCGGCGGTGGTCGGTTCCTACCTCGGCTCACGCGCGTCGAGCCCGATGAGCGGGATGCGCTCGTCGTTCGGGGACATGTTCGGCGGCCGCGGCTTCTGGGTCGGAGACTGACCTCAGGGTTGTTCGGCCAAGAGGTCCACGACAATCTCGCTGAGGTCGTCGAGTTCGAACAACGGCACCGCGGTCGCCCACCCGCGCTCGACGCCGCCGTACAGGTTGAGATCGCGAGCGGTCTGCGGGTCGTGGAGGGTGACCCAAGCCAGCATCGAGGTCGTCACCCGGGTAACCGTCACGGGGACGTCGTGCCAGGTCGCGACCGTGGTGACCTTCTCCAGGCGCTGGAGTTGGGTGAGGGCGATGGCCCCAGCCGTGTGAGGGTCCCCGACGAACTCATGAGGAACTACGCGGTGTTGATCGTGGAAGGCGACCCGGAACGCGACGTCGTTGTGCTCGGCGTAGACACCGCTCTCGCGCAGGCTCATGACGCCTCGGGTGGATGCAGGAGCTCGGCCAACTCTTCGATCCCGTCGACCAGGCGTGTTCCGGGCCTTGCCCAGGACGCGTTGGCGTCGACGGCGTGCACGGGGATGCCCTGTGGGAGCAGACCGCTGGCGATCAGTTCGGCCTTGATGAGCTCCGAGCCGGTCCGGTCGTAACCACACGGCGCAACGATGATGACCTCAGGATCTGCGGCGTAGATGCTCTCCCACAGAACGCGCACGGACTTGTCGCCTGCGCGGCCCAACACCGGAACGCCGCCAGCAGCCTCCACCATCTCAGGGATCCAGTGGCCGGGGGCGTACGGCGGGTCGGTCCACTCCAACACCATCACCCGAGGGGTGGCCCGCCCAGCCACGCGGCGGCGTACCGCGTCCAGGCGGGTGCGCTGCACAGCTACCAGGTCGGCAGCTTCGACCTCGCGGCCGGTCGCTGCACCCAGCCGCTCGATCGAGGCGAAGACTTCGGCCAGCGTGTGCGGGTCGATGGTGAGGACCTCGGCGGTGCAGCCCAGGTGGGACAGCGCATCGTCGACCACGCTGACGTCGACCGCGCAGACCGCGCACAGGTCTTGGGTGACGACCAGATCGGCGTTCAGCCCGGACAGCGCCCCCTCATCGAGGTGGTAGAGGTCCTCACCGCGCTTCATCGCTCCCACGACGTACTCGTCGATCTCTGCGGGGGTCAGGCCCTCGGGCATCGCCGAGGTCGACACGATGGTCCGGTCGCGCGCTTCGGAGGGGAAGTCGCACTCGAAGGTCACCCCGACCACGTCCTCACCCGCACCGATCGCGAACAGGATCTCGGTGGTGGAGGGGAGCAACGAAACAATGCGCATGCCTCAACTTTAGAGTGGCCCGGTGCCCGAACCGACCTGGACCGTCCTCGCCCTGTTGGCGCTCGCTGCGCTGACCGCCGGGTTCGTCGATGCCGTGGTCGGGGGAGGGGGGCTGATCCAACTGCCCGCCCTGCTCGTGGGCCTGCCCGGAGCCTCGCCGTTGCAGGTTCTGGCTACGAACAAACTCGCGTCGATCTGCGGGACGACAGCCAGTTCCGCGACGTACTACCGACGAATAAAACCGGACCCCAAGACGTTCGGGCCACTGATGGTGGCGGCGTTCGGTGGTTCCATCCTCGGGGCGATGGTGGCCTCGTTGATCCCCAAGTCAGCCTTCGAGCCCATCGTCTTGGTGGTCCTGATTGTGGTCGGCGCCTACGTCCTGTTCAAACCCTCGCTCGGCGAGTTGGAGAACCTGCGGTTCGTGGGGGGACGTCATACGAGCCTGGCAGTGTTGACCGGGCTGCTCGTCGGCTTCTACGACGGCGCCCTCGGCCCGGGCACCGGATCGTTCTTCGTGATCGCGCTGGTGGGACTGCTCGGCTACTCGTTCCTCCAAGCCTCCGCCAAGGCCCGCCTGGCCAACTGGGCCACCAACCTCGCCTCCCTGGTCGTCTTCATCCCCCAAGGTGCGGTGCTGTGGAAGGTCGGCCTGGTGATGGGGCTCTGCAACCTGCTGGGCGGCTACGTCGGCGCCCGCACCGCGGTCTCCAAGGGCGCCCGCTTCGTCCGGATCTTCTTCATCATCGTGGTCTCCGCCTTCATCCTCCGGATCGGTGCCTCAGTCCTCGGTCTCGCCTGACTCACGAAGTTCGTCTGATGGGGACGCGAAGTTCGTCTGATGGGGACGCGAAGTTCGCCTGGTGGGGACGCGAAGTTCGTCTGATGGGGACGCGAGCGCAA
>CBDTZB010000537.1:0-2443 GCA_965364795.1 uncultured Nocardioides sp. | reverse complement strand
CACGTGGGTGAACAACTCGGTCTCGGCAGGGGCCTCGACGAGATCCTGGGCGAGATGAACATGGTGGCGGAAGGCGTTCGGACCGCGCCGACCATGGTTCGGTTGGCCGAGAGGCACGGCGTGGAGATCCCCATCAGTCACGAGATCGAGCGAGTGGTGCGAGGCGAGATCACCGGGGGACAGGCTTACCGCGGGCTCTATCCACCGGCTGGTCATGAATCCGATCCCGGCTGACACCGCGTGCCTCGAGATCAGCGATTCACCGAGGCCAGGAAGGTGATCAGGTCGGCGACGACCTCGTCACGGTTGGTCTCGTTGAAGATCTCGTGCCGGGCGCCGGGATAGGCCCGCTGCTGGAGGTTCTCACCGGTCAGTGCCTCCACGGCGGTACGTGCACCATCGATCGCGCTGAGTTGGTCTTCGGTGCCGTGCATCCACAGCACCGGCAGGGTTTCCAGGCGAGGACCGTTCTCCAGTTCGCCCAGAGCGCTCACCATGGACGCCACGGTGGAACGGGGCAGCCCGCCCTGCCAGACCAGTGGGTCGGCCAGGTACGCCTCACCGACCGCTGGGTCGCGGGAGAGGACCGACGGGTCCATCGGCATGTCGGGGAAATCGGGCATCCCCAACAACATCTCAAGCATGTCCTTTCCAGCGAGTTGGGGGCCGGAGAGCACCAACGCAGCAAGAGTCTCGCCGTGTGTCTGGGCGTAGCGAGTCGCGATCAGCCCACCCATCGAGTGTCCGAGCAACACCACCGGGAGATCGACGTTTTCCGCAGCGGCCTGAGCCGCCACTTGATGCAGGTCGGCCACGGCGTCGTTGAAGCCCGAGATGACTGCGGGTTCGCCTTCGCTCTTCCCGTGCCCCATATGGTCGAGGCCGTAGACGATCGCCCCTGACGCGGTGAGGTCTGCGGCGAGGTCGGCGTACCGCCCGATGTGCTCGCCGTACCCGTGGCTGAGGACAACGACCAGGCGTGGCTCAGCACCTGTCCACCGCACACAGTGGCGCGCTCCGGTGGTGCCGGGCTGGGTCCAGGAATGGAGTTCAGTCATGTCCCGAAACTAGGTCCCCTCGGTGTCTTCAACGCCCCGGAGTCCTGCTCAGTGGAGTCCAGCCCCGGCGCTGCCGGAAATGCCGCCGCCGCTGCCAAGAAGTCCCAAAGGTGAGGGACCTTAGGCACTTCTTGATCCGGCATAGCCCGCTTAGCGTTCAACTGTGAATACAACACACCAGATAACAATCCTGGGGGGATTGGCATGAAGAACCTCGTCATTCTTGGTGGCGGTACGGCCGGAACGATGGTGGCCAATAAGCTGCGGCGACGTCTTGACCGCACGGAGTGGAGCATCACCGTCGTTGATCGAGACGACGAGCATCACTATCAACCGGGCTACCTGTTCGTGCCCTTCGGTGGCTACTCGCGCGAGCAGGTGGTCAAACCGCGCCACGCGTCGATCGCGGAAGGCGTTGACTTCGTGGTCGCCGGCATCGATGTAGTGGAGCCGTCGACCAATACCGTGGTGCTGGAGGATGGCCGGCGACTGAACTACGACCAGTTGGTCATCGCCACCGGCACGACTCCTCGTCCCGACCAGACTGAAGGCATGCTCGGCGCTGAGTGGGGTCGCACCATCTTCGACTTCTACACCCTCGAAGGGGCCGAATCCCTCGCCGAGGCGCTCAAGGGATTCACGGGTGGCCGGCTGGTTGTCCACGTCACTGAGATGCCCATCAAATGCCCGGTCGCGCCCTTGGAGTTCACTTTCCTGGCCGAATCCTGGCTGCGCGAACACGGCCTGCGCGACCAGGTGGAACTCGTCTACGTGACCCCTCTGGATGGCGCTTTCACCCAACCGGTGGCCGCGGCTCACCTGGGGGGGATGCTTGAGGAACGGCAGGTGCAGGTCGAGACCGACTTCATGGTCGAGCGAATCGACCAGGATCGTAAGGTCCTCATCTCCTACGACGAGCGGGAGGTCCCGTTCGACCTGCTGGTGACGGTTCCGCTGAATATGGGGGCCGACTGCATCGAGCGCTCCGGGCTGGGCGATGAGTTGAACTACGTGCCGGTGGATAAGCACACGCTGCTCTCCACCAAGCACAACAACATTTTTGCCATCGGCGACGCCAGCGACATCCCGGCCTCAAAGGCCGGTTCGGTCGCCCACTTCGCGGTCGAGATCTTCATCGACAACTTTCTTGCCCACATCGCAGGAGCACCGATGACAGGGGCCTTCGACGGTCACGCCAACTGCTTCGTGGAGGCGGGCGACGACAAGGCCCTGCTGATCGACTTCAACTACGACACCCAGCCGTTGACGGGGAAGTACCCCATCCCCGTGATTGGACCCATGGATTTGCTGAAGGAAACCCGTGCCAACCACATGGGCAAGCTCGCCTTCCGCTGGATCTACTGGAACGTCCTACTTCCCGGACG
>CBDTZB010000536.1:0-2452 GCA_965364795.1 uncultured Nocardioides sp. | reverse complement strand
TGTCGCGGCTCCGAGGTGGGCGTGGGCCCTTGGCTCGGTTAGCGGGACCGCTAGCGTTGCTGGCCGTCATCATCGTTTGGGGCACGGTGGCGGTGGTCGGTTGGGCGCTGCTCTACTGGCCCTCTGTTCCCGAGGGTTTCGTGTATGCCTCCGGGCCCGTCGCGGGTGGCACCGACCGCGTCCTGGACGCCATTTACATCTCGATGGTCACGATGTCGACTCTCGGCTTCGGCGACATCGCCCCGGCTGCCGGCTGGCTGCGCATTGCCACTCCGCTCGAGGCACTCTTCGGTTTCGCGCTCCTGACCGCGGCCGTCTCCTGGGTGTTGCAAATCTACCCGGCCTTGACCCGGCGCAGAGTGCTGGCGATCCGGCTGTCGTCCCTGCGTCGCGCGGACGTTCTCGCCGAACTATCGATCGCCGATTCCACCCTTCTGCCAGGGGTCCTGGAGCGACTCTCGACCGACATCATCCATGCTCAGGTCGACCTGAGCGCACACTCGGAAACCTACTACTTCCGAGACGACGACCCGAACGCCTCGCTCGCGGCAGCGCTGCCCTACGCCGCGGAACTCGCCCGGATCGGGGCCACCTCGTCGCGGCGCGACATGCGGCTTGCGGCCAATCTGCTCACCCGTGCGCTGGAAGACTTTGCCGGGGTCCTCACGGACCGGTTCCAGCACGCGGGTCCCACCATGCACGAGGTGCTCGCCGCCTACGCAGCCGACCATGGGCACGCGCCCGCGATCGGGCGGCACCACCAATAGTCTGGCTAACATCGGGTGAGC
Source organism: uncultured Nocardioides sp. (assembly GCA_965364795.1). GTDB lineage: Bacteria > Actinomycetota > Actinomycetes > Propionibacteriales > Nocardioidaceae > Nocardioides. Next base: position 1,664 of record CBDTZB010000536.1, on the reverse strand, counting down.
ACAACCACAGAACGCCCGTCCAATGTGCGTGCCTTCAGTGAACCTTCACATGAACCGCCGTCAAGGCTTCATCGACGCCCGGCATCCTCGATGAAGCAAGGACAGCGGCAGGGGACGAAGGCCGCGTGCCTTCATCAGGCGGCTGTCGGGTCGATGGCTTCGCAACTTGGCCCCGGTCAAGGTCATGTCGCGACCTACCAACTACACACGAGGAGCTCACCATGACGAACGTCGCAACCCCCTCCCCCCAGGTTGACGGGGCAGCCGGACGTGTAGTGGTCGGGGTGGACGGATCGGCCAGCTCAGACCAAGCACTGCGCTGGGCGCACTTCTTGGCCCAAACGCTCCGAACCGACCTCGACGCCGTCACCGCGTGGCAGTCACCCGCGACCTGGGCCGCGGCCGGTTGGACCGCGCTTCCCCCCGACACCTGGAACCCCGCGGCTGACGCCACCACCCTCCTGGAGTCCGCCATCGATCGCGTACTTGGGGAGAGCCACCGAAGCAGCATCCTTCTCAGCGTGCGCGAAGGAAGCGCCGCACGCGTCCTTCTCGACGCCAGTCAGGGAGCCCAAGCACTCGTCGTCGGAAGCCGAGGCCACGGCGGATTCGCCGGCCTACTCCTGGGATCGGTCAGCGCCGCCTGCGCCGAGCACGCGAAGTGCCCCGTCCTCGTCGTCCACGGCGACACGCCCCCTCCAGGAGCGACCTACTAGACGGTATGGCGTGACCGGCTGTTGAGGCTGGTTGCGGCCGGGGCCTCGCTCGCGCAACGGTCGTGAGTTACCTGGCAGGAGCGGCCTGCTCGGTTCACATGCGTGGGAGGCCCCGGTGTTTGTAGAGCGTACGAGTGTTGGTCTGGATGTGCATGCACGGTCGGTGGTGGCGTCAGCCCTCGACACGGTCACGGGTGAGGTGGTCGAGGCGCGACTGGTCCCGGACAACGAGATTGTCACCGAGTGGGTGCGACGGTTGCCTGGCCCGTGGGCGGTGGCCCGTGGGCGGTGGCCTACGAGGCGGGCCCAACCGGCTACGGCCTGGCTCGGCACCTGGCCTCGGTCGGGATCCGGTGCGAGGTCGCGGCGCCCTCGAAGCTGCAACGTCCCAGCGGTGATCGGGTCAAGACCGATCTGCGTGACGCCCGGCATCTGGGCAAGCTGCTACGTCTCGACGAGATCGTGGCGGTCAGGGTCCCCAGCGTCGAGCAGGAGCGGGCGCGCGACCTGGTCCGGGCCCGTGAGGACGCCCGTCAGGACTTGATGCGTGCGCGTCAGCGGCTGAGCAAGCTGTTGCTTCGCCACGGCCACGTCTACAGCGGCGGCAACGCCTGGACGCTCAAGCACGATGTGTGGCTGCGATCGGTGCGGTTCACCGACCCGGTCGGGTCAATCACCTTCGACTCCGACTACGACGCCGTGCTCACGGTCACCGCTCGGCGCGACCGGCTCGACACCGCGATCGAGACGATGGCTGTCGACTCGCTTTACACCCCGGTCGTTGCCCGACTTGGGTGCCTGCGCGGGGTGTCCACGCTGACCGCGTTCGCGTTGGCCGTGGAGATCGGCGACTGGGAACGATTCACCGGCCGCAGCATCGGCGCCTATGTGGGGTTGGTGCCCACCGAGTCGTCCTCGGGCGAGCACACCGCCCGCGGGTCGATCACC
>CBDTZB010000535.1:0-2453 GCA_965364795.1 uncultured Nocardioides sp. | reverse complement strand
CGCGACTGGAGTGCTACCAGTGGGCCGGGGTAGCACCCGAGGACGGCGGTGAGCCGGCTCCGGTCGGCCCGGTGCGGCGTACCCGTGCCCCGCGAGCCACGACAACCACCACGACCACCACGACCGGAGCAGCCAAGAAGCGCACGCCAGCGCCGAAAGCTGAGCCGAAACCCGGTCGGATAGCGGCAAGCGACCGGCCGATCAACGTGTGCCCCCGCTGTTTCATGGCCATCCCGGCCACGGGCCTCTGCGACAACTGCGACTGATGGGAACACCTGTGGACTTCTGGGCGTGGTGGAGCAAGGCCGCCGACCAGATCGATGAAGCGATCAGCAACGGGACCGTCGAGGGGTGGTCGGAGAAACTCACCGAGCGGGTCCACGCGATCGACGACGCGCTGGTGTGGGAGTTGGCTCCGGGCCTGGAGGCGCGCCACCAGTTGGTCGTCACCGCCGAAGGGAATCCCGAGAAGCGCGCGATCGCCCGACGGTGGCTCAGGGGTGCGCCCCCGGCCTCGAAGACCTGGGAGTACGCCGACGCCCGCCAGCGCGTGGCCAGCCTCGACGATCTCGCCCTGACCATGGACGGCCAGGAGTTGTCGCTGAGCGACGTGGTGGTGGCGGCCACCCGCGAGGGCAACCACTACAACGTGGAGGTCTACCACCCGCTGTTCTCGGATCCTCCCGCCGAGTCGGACAAGTCGGTCACCTTCATCGCGCTCGACGCGGCGTTGGGTGAGCTGGAGATCGAGACCTGGCTCTGGAGGGTGGACGTGGCTGCGGACCGGCCGAAGGGCGCCGTCCCGCTCAACGAACTACGCCGGCTGGTCGATGACCTGGCGCAGGAGAGCCTGATCGACGGGCGCCCCTCGTGGGTGTTGCTGAGCGGCGAAACCGATCAGGGTCCGATGAGCGCTGCCGCCCGGGTGCCGCTGGCCTCCGCGCTGGCGCCCGACCGGGACCAGCACGTTTCGGTGCGGATCCCGTACACCGATCTCACCGAGGAGGGGTTGCCGGCGCCTGAGGCGCTGACGGCGCTACGGGACTTGGAGGATCACCTCACTGAGCAGTTGGCCGACTCAGGAGAGTTGGTGGCCCATGAGACCTGCGCCGGGGTGCGAGAGCTGCACTTCTACGTCGACTCGAACACGCCAGCCATTCCGATGCTCGAAGCGGCAACGGCGGGCTGGTCGGGCGGAGCGGTGGAGGTATCGGCTCAACTGGACCCGACGTGGGCAGCGGTCGGCCACCTGCGTACCTGAGCGTCGAATTTTGATGGTTAACAAACGCTAACCAACCGGCTATGGTGGTTCGCATGACCTTTGAGTTGTCCCGAGAGCACGAAGAATTCCGACGCAGCGTCCGCGAGTTCGCCGAAGCGGAGATCGCCCCGCACGCCGCAAAGTGGGATCGGGACCACCACTTCCCCATCGACGTGGTGAGGAAGATGGGTCACCTCGGCCTCTTCGGCCTCACTGCGCCTGAGGAGTTCGGGGGTGCCGGTGAGCACGGCGACTTCACCAGCCTCTGCGTGGCCATTGAGGAGCTAGGTCGGGTCGACCAGTCGATGGGCATCACGCTGCAGGCCGGTGTGGGTCTGGGCATCAACCCGATCCTGACCTACGGCACCGAGGAGCAGAAGCAGACCTGGCTACCGCAGTTGGTTGCTGGGGAGAAGCTCGCGGGCTTCGGGCTGACCGAACCCGGCGCCGGCTCCGACGCGGGTGCGACCGCGACCAAGGCCGAACTCGTCGACGGCGAGTGGGTCATCAACGGCGCCAAGCAGTTCATCACCAACTCCGGCTCCGAGATCACCTCCTGCGTGGCGGTGACGGCCAAGACAGGTCAGCGTGAGGACGGCAAGCCCGAGATCTCCGCGATCATCGTGCCCAGCGGAACGCCCGGCTTCACAGCCGAGAAGCCTTACGACAAGCTCGGGTGGCACGCCTCGGACACCCACCCGCTGACCTTCGAGGACTGCCACGTCCCCGCCGACCACCTGTTGGGCGCTCAAGGGCGCGGCTACGCCCAGTTCCTCGCCACCCTGGACGACGGCCGCGTGGCCATCTCGGCTCTGAGCACCGGGTGCATTCAAGCCTGCCTCGACATGTCAGTGGCCTACGCCGGCGAGCGCCAAACCTTCGGCGGCCCGATCGGTCGCAAGCAGGGTGTGGCTTTCCAGATCGCAGACCTTGAGGTCATGCTGCACGCTTCCCGACTGCTGACCTACCGTGCCGCGGCCATGAAGGATGCCGGTGCCCCGATGAAGGACTTCAAGCAGGCCGCCGCGGTCGCCAAGCTCTACACCACCGAATCAGCGGTGACGGCAACCCGGATCGCCACGCAGGTCTTCGGGGGCTACGGCTTCATGGAGGAGTACCCCGTCACCCGGTTCTACCGCGACGCCAAGGTCCTCGAAGTCGGAGAGGGGACCAGCGAGGTCCAGCGGATGCT
>CBDTZB010000534.1:0-2455 GCA_965364795.1 uncultured Nocardioides sp. | reverse complement strand
GTGAACGGCGGTGGCTGGGCTCACTACGTCGGCCAGGAGAAGGTCCGCCCCATCACGGGCTACACCCAGATCGGCAACGCCCTGGACTGGAGTCGTCCTCCGCGCAACATGATCCAGACCGCTTTCTGGTACCTCCACACCGATCAGTTCCGCTACGACCAGTTCGGGGCAGACACCCTCTCGGCGACCACAGGGAAAGGGCAGTTGGCGGGCAAGTCCACCGCCGACGTCATCGCGCAGAGTGCCCGGATGGGGTGGATGCCCTCCTACCCCACCTTCGACCGCAACCCGCTCACTCTCAGTGACGACGCGGCTGCCGCGGGCAAGCCGGTGGGCGAGTACGTCGTGGACCAACTCAAGTCCGGGGATCTCGATTTCGCAGGGGAGGACCCCGACGCGCCGGGCAACTACCCGCGCATCCTCTCCATCTGGCGGGCCAACCTGCTCGGTTCCTCGGGTAAGGGCAACGAATACTTCCTCAAGCATCTGTTGGGCACCGATTCCTCGGTGCGAGCGACCGAGACCCCTGAGGGGCAACGACCAGTCGATGTGAAATGGCGGGAGAAGGCGCCCGAGGGCAAACTCGATCTGCTGATGACGATCGACTTCCGCCAGACCAGCACCACGATCTTCTCCGACGTCGTGCTGCCTGCGGCGACCTGGTACGAGAAGCACGATCTCAACACCACCGACATGCACCCGTTCGTGCACTCCTTCAACCCGGCCATCGCCCCGCCGTGGCAGACCCGGACCGACTGGGACGCCTGGCAGACGATCGCTGAGAAGTTCAGCGAGTTGGGGGCCACTCACCTCGGTGTCCGCAAGGACGTCGTGGCGGTGCCGCTGACCCACGACACTCCCGATGCCATGGCCAACCCCCATGGCGTCGTCCGCGACTGGAAGAAGGGCGAGTGCGAGCCCATTCCTGGGGTGACCATGCCCAAGTTGGTGGAGGTCGAGCGCGATTACGGTGCGATCGCGGAGAAGATGAACTCGCTGGGGCCACTCGTCGACAGCCTGGGCGCAACGACCAAGGGTGTGACGTTCGAGTTAAGCAAACAGGTCGACTACCTGCGGGCCAAAAACGGCGCCGTCCGCGGCGGCGTGGCCGACGGGCGGCCCTCGCTCAAGCGTGACGTCAACGTCTGCGAGGCGATCCTCGCCATGTCCGGCACCACCAACGGCCACCTGGCGACCCAGGGATTCAAGACCCTCGAGAAGCGCACCGGCGTGCAGTTGGCCGACCTGGCCGAGGAACACGAGGGCAAGCAGATCACCTTCGCCGACACCCAGGGTCCGCCCGTCCCGGTCATCACCTCACCGGAGTGGTCCGGTTCGGAGACCGGCGGCCGACGCTACTCGCCGTTCACCATCAACGTAGAACGCAAGAAGCCCTGGCACACGCTGACCGGGCGCATGCACTTCTACCTCGACCACGACTGGATGACCGAGTTGGGCGAAGGCCTTCCGGTCTACCGTCCACCGCTCAACATGGCAGCGCTCTTCGCAGAGCCCGCCCTGGGGAACGTTTCTGACGGGGCGGCCATCGACGGGGTCGACCAGGTCGAGGGCCTCACGGTTCGCTATCTGACGCCGCACAACAAATGGTCGATCCACTCGGAGTACCAGGACAACCTGTTCATGCTGTCGCTCTCGCGAGGTGGGCAGAACATCTGGATGAGTGACCGGGACGCGGTCAAGGTCGGCATCAAGGACAACGACTGGATCGAGGCGGTGAACCGCAACGGCGTGGTCGTGGCCCGAGCGATCGTCTCGCACCGGATGCCCGAGGGGACGGTGTACATGTACCACGCTCAGGATCGGCTCATCGACGTACCGATCGCGGAGACCTCCGGCAAACGCGGCGGCATCCACAACTCGCTGACGCGGCTTCTCGTCAAGCCGTCCCACCTGATCGGCGGCTACGCCCAGTTGACCTTCGCCTTCAACTATCTCGGCCCCACCGGCAACCAACGCGACGAGGTCACCATCATTCGCAAACGCAGCCAAGACGTGGAGTACTGATGTCGACGACGTTGGTTGAGGTGCGAGCGCAGCGAGCCTCGAAACCCCTCGAAAGGAGCGCCCGATGAAGGTGATGGCACAGATGGCGATGGTGATGAACCTCGACAAGTGCATCGGTTGCCACACCTGTTCGGTGACCTGCAAGCAGGCCTGGACCAACCGCTCCGGCACCGAATACATCTGGTTCAACAACGTTGAGACGCGACCCGGTCTGGGTTATCCCCGGACCTATGAGGACCAGGAGAAGTGGAAGGGCGGCTGGGAGCTCAACAAGCGCGGTCGGCTCACGCTCAAGGCCGGCGGACGGTTTAAGAACCTGGCGACGATCTTCTCCAACCCCAAGCTGCCCTCGATCGGTGAGTACTACGAGCCGTGGACCTACGACTACTCCACGCTGACCGACGCACCGGCCCAGGAGCACACCCCGGTG
>CBDTZB010000533.1:0-2458 GCA_965364795.1 uncultured Nocardioides sp. | reverse complement strand
TGGCATGGTGAACGGTATGACGGAGGACCAGATCCCAGGTCGTCTCGGCGGGAGTTCCGAGCGGCCCGCTCGCTTCTTCGCCGACCCTGAGGAATTCGCGGCCTGGCTGAAGCAGAACCACGACACGGAGACCGAGTTGTGGATGGGCCTTCACCGAAAGCACGTGCCCGACCGAGGGCTCACCTGGGAGCAGGCAGTCGTCGAAGCACTGTGCTGGGGGTGGATCGATTCGCTCGCCCAGCGCATCGACGGTGACACGCGACGCCAGCGCTGGACACCCCGCAAACCGATGTCGAACTGGAGCCGCGTCAACCTTGACCTCGTCGAAAAGTTGCGCGCCGAAGGGCGAATGCAGCCCAGCGGCGAAGCGATCTGGGCGAAGCGACGCCCTGAAGCGGCCCCCTACAGCAATGAGCAGGGAGAGGTCGTCCTCCCGCCGTCGTACTCCGCACGGCTGGCCGAGTCCGCTGCCGCCTCGGCGTTTTGGGAGACCGCCACTGCGACCTACCGCAAGGTCTGCACGACCTGGGTGACCACGGCCAAGCAGGAGCCCACGCGTGATCGACGGATGACACAGCTCATCGAGTGCAGCGCCGCCGGCGAACTCGTCCCCAACCAGCGCTATGGCGACCCGCCGCGCTGGCTCGTCCGGGCCGCAGAGGCGGCAGCCGCCGCTCAACCCACCTGAACGCCGACAGGTTGATGCACCCGCTAGACGTCGTCCTCGGTCAAGCTGGCGGACGGTAGCCAGTCGGCATCGAGGAGTTGGGCGACCGAGGTGAGGCCCGTGGTGTCGCTTCCCACCGTGTCGGAGGCAGCGGCGATACGTTCCACCATCACCTTGCCGACCTGCTCCTCGACAGTGCCTTCGGCGTACGCGATGTGCCAGGGCGAGACCTGGTGATCGCGGTGGGTGCGGCCCGTCACCTGACGGGCGGCGATGCCTGAGAAGCGGGCCTGGTGGAAGACGCCGACGCGTGGTTCGGTGCTGGCTCGCCGGCCCTCGCTGAGGGTCTCACCGGCGTGCAGGCTGATCGAAGCGACGGTGGTGAAGACACAGACCTTCGCCTGTCCGGTCTGGAACCGGAGCCGCTCGGCCTCGGGATCGAACCGGTCGCGGCCGTAGATGGTGGCGACGTCGATGCCCGAGTCACGCAGCCGTTCGGTGATGGGGTCAGCAGCGGTCGCCACGAACTCAACGGAGCACGCCACCTGTCTCTCCGCCTGGACTTGCTGGGCGATCCAATCGACCGTCGAGTCGACGCGGATCAGGCCAGCCTTCTGCCGGAAGCGCAGCAGGGCCGCCCGGCCCTTCGCGATGTTGCGGCCGCGTCGGGCGATGTCCATCTCGCGACAGAACTCACCCCAGTCGGCTTCGTACGCCGCGCGCTCCACGGGCGTGAGCGTCACCGGCATGCCAGAGATCGGCACCGGCCCCCACGGCGCGGCGCGGTGCAGCATCGCCGGCGGCCGCTCCTCCTCGAGCCAGCCGCGCACCATCGTGAGGTCCGCGGACCGACGGGCCGGATCGGTGGTCCACTTCGCTCCGTAGCGTCCCGGCTCCACACCCACCCCGTGGCGCTCGAGCGCGGAGGTGAAGGCGGAGCCTGGCTGCGTCGCGGAGGTCCACTGCTTCATCGGCTCGCCAAGCACCTGCGCGTAGGACGGGGCGAGGTAGGGCAATTCGAGAGGAGTGTGCCCAGGCGTCGCGGTGGTGGCGATCACGAACGGGGCCGTGTCGTGCGGTTGGGCGTGACGAGAGATCTGGGCCCACAGCTTCCATCGTTTCGTCGTCGTGCGCCTCAGTGCGTGGGCCTCGTCAGCGATGATCACGTCCCACGTGTGGTCCTTGACCTTCTCCAGACGGTCCCAGGTGATCACGACCCAGTCGAGACCGCCGTCGCCCAGTGCCGTGATGGTTCGGCACCAGTGGCCGATCGTGATCGCGGCAGGCCGGTCGGCGATGACGAGCACTCGTCGGGCGCCGCGCAGGTCTCCCGCGGCTGTCGCTCCCAAGACCGCGGAGATCGTCTTGCCCACACCGGGTTCGTCGGCCAACAGGAACTGCCGTCCCCCTGCCGCGGCGCGCGCCGCGATCGCATCGGAGGCTTCGAACTGGATCCGTCGGGGCTCAAGCTCCTCAGTTGCCTCGGGGTTGGGCGTCGGGTGGTCCGGGTTGAGGTTGTTCTCGATGAACCGCCCGAGCGTGTACGGGCCGGGAGAGTACGGCGCGAGGTGCGGAGGCAATGCGCGGCCAACGTACAAGTGGGTCTTGACGCTCGAATGCCAGGTGGCGCCGTGAACCTGCGTCCCGTAGGGCACGTCGAGCACCCATAGCCGCTCACCCGGCCCGGCGACCGGCACCGGCCGAGGTGGCGGTCGGGTTTCCCTTCGTCGCGAGGAACCGCTGCGTCGACGAGCACCGGATCGGCGAGGAGTGGCCACCACCGGACGCTAT
>CBDTZB010000532.1:0-2463 GCA_965364795.1 uncultured Nocardioides sp. | reverse complement strand
CACCCGCGAGATCGTCGAGGTGCTGCTCGCCGGGGTCGCCCTGGACCGTCCGGTCGACGGACTGTCCGGTGGCGAGCGCCGCCGCTGCTCCCTGGCTGCTCTGCTACTCGGCGACCACGACCTGATCGTGCTCGATGAGCCCACCAACCATCTGGACGTCGAAGCCGTCGCCTGGCTGGCCAACCACCTCAAGAAGCGCGCGTCCGCGATGGTGGTCGTCACCCACGACCGGTGGTTCCTCGACGAGGTCTGCCAGTGGACCTGGGAGGTGCACGACGGCGTCGTGGACGCCTACGAGGGTGGGTACGCCGCCTTCGTGCTCGCCAAGGCCGAGCGCACCCGTCAGGCCTCAGCGACCGAACAGCGTCGGCAGAACCTCGCCAAGAAGGAGTTGGCGTGGTTGCGCCGCGGCGCCCCGGCCCGCACGGCGAAGCCGAAGTTCCGCATCGAGGCCGCCAACGCTCTGATTGAGGACGTGCCGCCGCCGCGCGACCGGCTGGAACTGCAGAAGTTCGCCACCCAGCGCCTGGGCAAGCAGGTCATCGACGTCGAGGATGTGGACCTCAAGCGCGGTGAGCGAAGCCTGCTCAACAACGCCACCTGGCGGATCGGACCTGGGGACCGGATCGGCCTGATCGGGGTCAACGGCGCCGGCAAGACCTCGGTGCTCTCGCTGATCGCGGGCACTCTCGAGCCCTCGGCCGGCAAGGTCAAGCACGGCCGCACCATCGCCATGCGTCACCTGACCCAGCAGCTCGACGACCTCGACCCGAACATGCGGGTGCTGCCGATGGTCGAGTCGTTCCGTCGAGTCGTCAAGACCAAGGATGGCGAGGTCAGCGCGACCTCGATGCTGGAGCGGTTCGGGTTCACCGGCGACAAGCTGACCGCTCGGATCGGGGAACTGTCCGGTGGCGAGCGCCGCCGTTTCCAGTTGCTGATGCTGCTGCTTGAGGAGCCCAACGTGCTGCTCCTCGACGAGCCCACCAACGACCTGGACATCGACACCCTCAACGTCCTCGAGGACTTCCTCGACGCCTGGCCCGGCACCCTGATCGTGGTCAGCCACGACCGCTACTTCCTCGAGCGGGTCACTGACTCCACTTGGGCCCTGCTCGGTGACGGTCAGATCTCGATGCTGCCCCGCGGGGTGGAGGAGTACCTCGAGCGCCGCGCCGAGCACCTGGCCGCTGCCGACACGGCGGCGTCCTCAGGTGGGGCACCCGCCGCCGACTCGAACTCGAAGAAGGCGAAGCCGGGCAGTGCCGAGGAGCGCGCCGCCAAGAAGGCCGTCAACCGGATCGAGAAGCAGCTCAAGCGGATCCTCGCCAGCGAGGCCGAGCTGACCGCTGAGTCGGCCAAGATCGCCGCAGAAGGCACGGACTTCGACCGTCTCGGCGTACTCGGTGGGCAGCTGAAGTCTCTGGCCGAGGAGCGCGAAACCCTCGAGTTGGAGTGGCTCGAAGCCACCGAGCTCCTCGGCTGAGGGAGCGATAGTCCCTGACGCTTGTGCGACGACACGCCGTAGAAGTTCGCACAAAGGTCAGGGACTACCCCGGTGGCTCAGGCGTACGGCGCGAGCAGGGACCGGAGCAGATCGGCCAGGCGGCGTTGGTCGCGGGCGGGCAGATCAGCGAGCAACTCCGCTTCGGCGCGCAGAAGGGCCTCGAAGGCGTCGTCGACGGCGCTACGGCCCTCGTCGGTGAGGCGGACGATGACGCCACGACGGTCGTCGGGGTCGGGGTGCCTCTCGACGAAGCTGCGTCCGGCCAGTCGGTCGACCCGGTTGGTCATCGTGCCGCTGGTGACCAGGGTTTCGCGCAGGAGACGCCCGGGAGAGAGTTCGTATGGCGATCCCGCGCGCCGCAGCGCGGCAAGAACGTCAAACTCCCAAGACTCGAGGTCGCGGACGGCAAAGGCCTCGCGCCGAGCCAGATCGAGGTGTCGGGCCAGCCGGTGGATCCGGCTGAAGATGGCGACCGGGCCGAGATCGAGATCCTCGCGCTCGTGGGCCCACGCCTCGACCAGCACGTCGACCTCGTCCTTAGGGGCTGCCACCATGGGGGCAGTCTAGCGAGGCCCGTCGAGATTCTTGACCCCGCTATATCTTGATGTGAAGAGACTCAGATGAGGTCGAGCGTCCCCAGATCGCGCATCGCGGCACATGAGCGCGCGACCATCGCGGCGAACATGGTGTCTCCGCGCTCGCTTCGGGTGCCAAAGGCGCAACCGAAGACCGCGATCATCGGTCCCTGCATCATCGCGAATCGGTAGTCCTCCCAGCAGTCCTCGAAGGAGTAGTCCGCCGCGGCCACGGGGCCGTAGGTGGTGAGCGCCTGGTGATAGGCCGTCACGAGGTCCCGCTCGTGCTCCCGGCGTACGTCGGTCTCCAGTCCGGTGCCGAGCAGGAACGCCAGGTCGCGTGCGGGCAGTCCGAGCGAGAGGGTCTGCCAGTCGACGGCC
>CBDTZB010000531.1:0-2464 GCA_965364795.1 uncultured Nocardioides sp. | reverse complement strand
ATCGTTGCTGGGGTGGTGTTGGCGAACGACGTGTTCACCGGAGCCTCACAACCGGGAGGCGCTGCCGCGGCACCCGTGGTGGTTCCACCTAGTAGGCCGGTGAGAAGGGCCAAGGCCGACAGCGCGGCGACGTTCTTACGGGCATCCATGAGGGGCTCCTTGCTGACTAGACCACTCTAAGTCCGGCTGTCAAGGCTTTGGATCGTGCTCAAGGACGCCCAACACCCAGCGGCCCCTCCCGATGGGAGAGGCCGCTGGCGTCAATCGTGCTCAACCGCGAAGGGTCAGCGGTAGTACCTGTAGGTCCTCTTGATCTTCTTCACGTTCCCGTAGCTGTCGGTGACGCGAACGAAAACCTTGGCCTTGCCCTTGCTTTTCCTCGTCGATTTCGTTTGCTTTTTCGACAGTCTGATCTTGAAGGTGACGTATCGACCGGGCTTGGCCGCCTTGGTCATGTTCTTGAACTTGCGGTAGCCGCCCTTCCTGCCCTTAGCCTTTCCGACGACGCGGATCTCGGCCGGTTCGCCGACCTGGACCCGAACGATGAAGAACTTCTTACTCTTCAGCTTCTTGTTGGACCTGACCTTCAACCCTGACACCTCGTTGTCACAGACCGACGTGGTGATGTCGAGAGCCCAGGCGTTGAGCGTCCCGTTCTCCGTGGGGTTATCGTCAACGATTCTCAGTGTCCACGTCCCGTTGGGGTTCTCTCCGCGGAAGGCGCCCATCGCTTCCTCGGGCACGAGTCGCTCCGCTGCGACGTTGTTGGTGAAGGTGTGATCGGTGACGATATTCACCGGCGGCGGCGTTGTGTAGGGCACCTGGCTGCCAGGATCGGCCTGGTCGCTGAACGTCGTGCCGGTGAAGTTCCCGTTGCCGCTCCCGTTGTCGGTGGTCAGGGTCACCGTGGTGCCCTCCGGCGAGGTGAGCGAGATATCCAGGTCGTCGTTCTTGGTGTGCTGGATCTGCAGGATCGCCTCGACGTTCGAGATTTTCGAACCCGCGTTGCTGACCGTCATGGACGACGTGACGGGTGTGAGGTCAGTGATGGCGAGGTTCGGGGTGTCGACCATCCGAGGTTCGGCGGTGTGGCTCTCCTGCGCCTCCTGAGTGATGAACGTCAACTTCCAGGAATTCAGGTCGCCAGTGTCGCCGCCTGCGGCATCGTTGATGGTGAGGGTCCACGTGCCGTTGGGGTTCTCGCCGCTGAAGGCGCTCAGCGCCTCCTCGGGGACGAGAGTCGTCACCGGTACTCCGGTGGTGTACGAGTGGTCAGTGACGATGTTGATCGGAGCACCTGGGTAGGGAACTGGGTTGCCAGGGTCGGCGTCGTCATCCCAGGTGGTGCCGGCGAACACGTCATTGGCGCCACCCGCGTTGCGGGTCGTGATCGTCACGACGGTCCCCGAGGGAGACATCAAGGTCATCTCCAGATCGCCGCTGAACGTATGGGTGATGTTGGTGAACAGATCCACGTCGTACAACACCGACCCGGCGTTGTTCACCTGGATCGTCGACGTCGTGAGGCCTGAGGACGCGCCCGGATCCAACGGGATGCGCACGGGTGTGTTGTTCGTGACGGTGGAGGTGTTCACGTTTTCGCAGCCGGGCGCGGCGGCAGGTGCTGCCGGAGCGGCGGCGGCTCCGGCGGTCGTTGCGCTCAGCGCACCCGCCAGGAGGGCGAAGGCGGAGATGACCGCGATCCGTGTGCGTGATCGGGAGCGGTTCAGCCCGTGTCTGGTTCTTTCATACATTGAGAGATCCTTCCATCGACCCGAGATGGGGTGTGAGCCAACTCACAAGTCAAGCCGACCTGCCTTGGGAAAGAGCGGTCGACTAGACCACTTTCTCCTTCAGGTCAACATCCCTTCGGGCGAAAATTCGACCTTTGGGTAGCCAGAAGATGACGAGCAGGAGTAGGAAGAAGTCAGGCGGCGGGTGAATTCGTTCGTTCATCGACTGCTTATGTGAGGAAAAACGTCAAAATTCTCGAAGGGAAAACCCATGAAGATCCCACGTCCCACCTTGTCCGGAGTGATCGCAGTGCTCGCCCTGACTGTCGCCGTATCCGGAACCGCGTACGCCGCTGTGTCTCTCCCGAAGAACAGTGTCGGTGCCCAGCAGATCAAGAACAACGCTGTACGTACCTCGGATATCAAGGCCAACGCCGTGCGTAAATCCGACATCAAGACCAACGCCGTGCGCAGCGACAAGATCAAGGACGGGGAGGTCCGCCTCGAGGACCTCGACGCCGCCGTGAGCAGTGCGATCGACGATCGGGCTCCGACGGCCTACCAGAAGAGCAACAGCAGCATCCAGTTTGTGGGCGCGGTTTCGGAGACCTTCGCGACGCTGGAGATCGTCGAGGGCGGCGACTATCTGGTCACAGCCAACCTGCGGGTCTTCCCGCGCGTGGGCAACCCCGGCGACAACCTCTACTGCGACATCGTTGGCGGTGGCGGCG
>CBDTZB010000530.1:0-2468 GCA_965364795.1 uncultured Nocardioides sp. | reverse complement strand
GTCGAGCAGATCGCCGTCAAGGAGTCCTAGGTGTCCTGTTCCATGATCTGCGAGACGGGCCACTAGACCTCCCATGGATCTCGCGATCATCATCGCTGTCGTCGTCGTTGCCCTGACGTTCGACTACACCAACGGCTTCCACGATGCAGCCAACGCCATCGCCACGTCGGTCTCCACCCGCGCCCTGACTCCGCGCGCCGCCTTGGCGATGGCTGCGGTGATGAACTTCGCGGGCGCCTTCCTGGGCCAGAAGGTCGCCAAGACGGTCTCGGACGTGATCGATCCCGGAGTGGGATCGGCTGGTCTGGTGATCGTGATGGCTGGCCTCATCGGGGCCATCGCCTGGAACCTCATCACCTGGTACTTCGGGCTGCCCTCGTCCTCCTCCCACGCTCTGATCGGTGGCCTTGTCGGCGCCGCGATCGCCGGTGGAGTGACCGCCAACTGGGGCGTCGTACTCGGCAAGGTCGTCATCCCGATGATCCTTTCGCCGTTGGTCGCCTTCGGACTCGGCTTCCTGGTGATGGTGGGGATCATGTGGGCCTTCCGGGGCACCAAGCCGGCCAAGGCCAACCGCGGCTTCAGGCTGGCTCAGACGGTCTCGGCCGCCGCGATGGCGCTGGGCCACGGCCTCCAGGACGCCCAGAAGACGATGGGTGTCATCTTCTTGGCCCTACTCACCGGCGGGTACGTCGGCGCCAACGACGGTCTGCCGCTGTGGGTCATCCTCTCCGCGGCCGCCGCGATCTCCTTGGGCACCCTGTCCGGCGGCCGTCGGATTATGCGCACCCTGGGGCGCCGCATCATCGACCTCGACCCGCCGCGCGGGTTCGCCGCCGAGTCGGTGGCCGCCTCGGTGCTCTACACCACGTCGTACGTCTTCGAAGCGCCCATCTCCACCACCCACACCATCACCTCCGCGGTGATGGGGGTTGGTGCGACCAGGCGCTTCTCCGCTGTGCGGTGGGGCGTCGCCCGCTCGATCCTGGCTGCCTGGGTGCTGACCTTCCCCGCAGCTGGCCTCGTTGCCGCTGGCTCCTACTTCCTGCTGAACCTGGTCATCCCGGTCTGAGTCACTGCACGCAGCCACCTACGAAGTGGTCAAAACTGGTCGCTCAGACTGACCACTTCGTCGGTCGCTAGCTCGCGCGGCGATAGCGCAGAAACCTGGCCCGTTGCCCCGGGCGCAGTGCCCGCCGCTGGGCCACCGTCCCGGTGGACTTCCACCACGGTGGCGGCTCGATGGTCCACGCGCGAGCGCTCTCGGCCGCGAAGGACGACCGCTCGCGAGCTGCGCACATCCGTTCCGCTACCTGGCCGGGGTCGCGTGCGTCCCCGCGCATCATCACCACCAACTCCAGCCCCAGCTCACGGCACAGCGCCGCTCGGTCGCGATCGGAGCGTCGCCGACTCGCTTGCGCGTGCATCTCCCCGTCGTACTCCCCCACCAGCCCCGCCTCTGGGTCGAGCAGGTCCGGCGTGATCAGGTGACGACCCTGTCGATCGAAGACGGGCTGGTTGCACAACGGCCGCGGCAACCCTGCGACGAACATCCAGATGCCCTTCATCCGTGTCTCCCACGGCGACCAACTGTTCTCGTCGACCCACGCCAGCGCCGCGCGTGCCTGGGGCACCCCGGTCCGTCCGCCCAGCGTTTCCAGGCAGGCGTACGTCGACGTCTGATCGACGAGGTCGTCGTACGCCGCCATCTCCCAGCACACAGCCGCCTCCACCTCGGTGTCCGCGTGGCGCATCTCGAAGACAGTCGAGCTGGCCGCGTCAGTGACGGCCAGGCCGTCGTGGATCAACACCGCTCGCCGGTCCCACGCCTCCTCGGTGATCGCGATCCCCCGCTGAGGTCGCACGTTCTCGACGGCTAGGCACACCGGCCGGGGGACGCCGTACGCCGTGGCGCCGGTGAACCACCTTCCACCCAGCCATCTCAAGGCAGCCCAACCCGTCACGGCTGAGCCCTCCTTGCCCAGCACCGCCGCCGCCTCGATGATTCGCTGCTCGGGGATGGTGGAGTCCACCGTGGCCGGGACGAAGAGTCCGCGACTGCTGCACCGCCACCCGCGTCCGCGAGCCACCGATCGGGTGGGGCCGGTGATCCCCCCGGGATCCACCGCCACGGGTGGGACCAGATGGGGCCGGCATGGATGTCCGGGTGCGATGAACGGCGGTCGTGTCACCCGGCCAGAGTGCGTCCTCGCGTGAGCCACCCGGCCAGTCGCGCGGCGACCTGTGGATGCGTGCGCCAGCGACCTACGTTGTGGTCAAAAAGCGGGCGGTGGAGTGACCAGATCGTCGGTCGCTGATCGACTACCCGAAGCGACCGGAGACGTAGTCCTCGGTGGAGGAGTTGTCGGGCTGGGAGAAGATTTTCTTGGTGGGGTTGAACTCCACGAGGTGGCCGGGCTGGCCGGCGCCCTTGAGGTTGAAGAACCCGGTGTCGTCCGAGACCCGCG
>CBDTZB010000529.1:0-2471 GCA_965364795.1 uncultured Nocardioides sp. | reverse complement strand
ATGATGGTGGCACTGAAGGTGCCCGAGGGGAGCAACAGGTGAAGAAGGCCGTCGTAGCGTTAATTGTCGTGGCCATGGTGCTGGCCGCGGGCGGGACGGCGATCGGGCTCCTGTTCTCCGGTGGCGGATCGAGCGATCCGCGGATCGAGCCGGCGCCTCGACCCGAGCCCAGCGATCAACCGCCGCCGGCGGACCCCGATGCGATCACCCCGCCTTCACCGGAGTTGGAGCCGTTCTACTCCCAGGTCCTGGAGTGGGAGGCGTGCGACAGCAACGAATGCGCCACCCTTGAGGTGCCGATCGACTACCGCGACGCTGAAGGCGAGACCATGGAGGTCGCGCTGCTGAAGGTGCCTGCCAGCGGCGAGAAGGTCGGCTCGATGGTGGTGAACCCGGGAGGGCCCGGAGCCCCGGGAACGCAGTACGCCGCTCAGGCGAACCAGGTCTTCCGCGATCCACTGCGCGCCAACTTCGACATCGTCGGCTTCGACCCTCGCGGCACCGGTGCGTCCAACCCGATCGACTGTCTGACCGATGAGCAGTTGGGTGACTACCTGTCTGAGGACCCTGACCCGGACACCGAGGCCGAGGCCGAGGCTCTCGAACAGGCGCAGGAAGATTTCTTCGCTGGGTGCGTGGTGAACTCCGACTCTTTGATCGGACACGTGACGACCGCGGAGACCGCACGCGACATAGATGTCCTGCGGGCAGCATTGGGTGAAACCGAGCTCATCTACTTCGGCGCCTCCTACGGCACCAAGCTGGGTGCGACGTACGCCGAGTTGTTCCCGAAGCGGGTGGGGCGCCTCGTGCTCGACGGGGCGGTGGACGTCGGTCTGCCTTCGCGCGAGCAGAGCCTCGGGCAGGCGGCCGGCTTCGAGCGGGCCCTGACGGCGTACGTGCAGAACTGCATCGACACGGTCAACAACTGCTTCCTCGGCGACGACGCCGACGAGGGCCTCGACACCATCAAGTCGCTGCTCGACGAGATCGAGGAAGAGCCGCTGCCGACCAGTCAGGACCGCGATCTAACGGTGGGCAACGCTTTTTATGGCGTGGTGACGCCGCTCTACAACGCTGACTTCTGGAGCATCCTCAGCCAGGCGCTGCGTCAGGCCATCGGTGGGGACGGGTCGACGCTGTTGCTGCTCTCCGACCTCTATGCCTCGCGGGACGGTGACACCTACACCGACAACTCCTCTGAGGCCATCCTGGCCATCAACTGTCTCGACGACCCGTACGCCATCGGACCGGACGAGGTGCCCGCAGAGTTCGAGGACTTCGAGGAGGCGTCCCCGACTTTCGGGCGTGTCTTTGCCTGGGGGCTGATGGGTTGTCGCGGGATCCAGGTCGAGTCCAGTGAGCCTGATCTCGACATCCGCGCCGAGGGCGCCAAGCCGATCGTGGTGGTTGGCACGACTCGGGACCCGGCGACGCCATACGAATGGGCTGTGGGGTTGTCCGAGCAGCTGGAGTCGGCTGTTCTGGTCAGCCGCGATGGCGATGGCCACACGGCGTACAACGCCGGCAACCAGTGCATCAATGAGGCATTGGAGTCGTACCTGATCGAAGGAACCGTGCCGCAGGACGGCCTCGAATGCTGACTTTTGGGGCTTAAGCATGGCCAATCTCAAGAACTTATGAAGGACACGAAGCGGGTAAAGAAGATCGTGTGAAGAAGAGCTTGCGGGTCTATCGGTAATGCGGACGGCCCCGCATCATTGAAATATGAACTTCTTCTCCGCGGACAGGACCTCGTGCAAAGTCACTCTCGTTGACCTGTCACAGGGGGAGGGTCAGTACTCAGCCTGGTGCCTCACAGCACAGTGCCGTTGCGGCTGGACGGGTCCTCGGCGAGCTCGTGAGTGGGAAGCTGAACTGGACGCGCAAACGCACACGAGCCTGATCGCATTCTGAGCGGCGTCACGCCGATCGAAGGATGGATCCAGTCTCATCTCGGGTGAGATCGGCTGTCCCGTCTGGTGTGCGCAGGAACCGCTGACCGTACGGGTCGCTCCACACGTAGGTCCCTGGTTCGATCGGTCGGTAACGCCAGCCCGCGTGGGTCTTCAACTGATGGTGATGTCGACAGATCGGCGCCAGATTGCAGGCGCACGTCCTGCCCGATTTTCGGAACGGACAGATGTGGTCGAGATCGCAGGCTGCTGCCTTCCTGCGGCAGTAGGGGAAGACGCAGTGCCGGTCTCTGAGGATGACCGTTTGGCGAATGGTGTCGGATGGGGCGTACGGGTCGGTGCCGCACATGGGAACTGCGCGAGCTCCGGGGGCTGGTGAGGCCATGGTCCCGTCCGGATGGTCGTGAGTGGTGGGGGTGAGGTCGATGAGGCTACGGACGGTGATGTGGGTGTCTGGGCGGTTGGCCCATTCGCGAACCTGGTCGGCGAGGTAGACGCGTCCGTCGTCTCCGGTGGCGACGTTGCTGGTGCCGCGCAGGGTCTCGGGAGTTAGGT
>CBDTZB010000528.1:0-2476 GCA_965364795.1 uncultured Nocardioides sp. | reverse complement strand
CCATCGCCTCGGGGAAGCGCTTGAGCATCATCAGCAGCTGGGTCACCGCGAACTCACCCATCGTGGTCGCGGACAGCCCGCTGGCGTTGCAGATGGCCACATCGTCGGCCAGATCGGTCGCCGGCAGGAGGCTGTCGAGCCCCACTCCGACGGTCTGGATGAGCTTCAGACTCGTGGCCTGCGCCCACAGGTGAGCCGGCGGCGCGTGGCAGAGCAGCATCTCGATGGTGGAGATCTGCTCCTCGAAGGACGCCTCATCCAGCGTCACGATCTCGCGCTCCCCCAACAGGTCCGCGTGGTGCTGGGCGAGCCCGCCCACGGCCTCTCCCAAGCAGTGGATGGTGCGCAGTGGCTGGGTCATCTGATCTCCCTCGAAACGTTCGGTGGTTAGCCGGCGGCGACACAGGGGTTCGCAGCCTCACTCAGTGGGACAGGAGAGTGTCAGGCTTCTGCGCTGCGTGTTAGTTCTTGTCCCGGAGGCGTGTAGGTGCCTGGTGGCCCTCCTAGTCTTCAAAACTGGTGGAACCGAGGATCTCGGTTCGGCGGGTTCGATTCCCGTCCGCCTCCGCCAAACCAACACGGTCGCGCAAGCGGTCACGAGGAAGGTTGTGCACGATGGATCGATTGGGTCTGTTCGGTCTGGGGACTTGGCTGGGCGACACGGTCAACGTCGCCGAAGCCGTGACGCAGGCGGGCGGTGACGCTTCGGCGTACCAAGGCTGGACGAACACGAGCCACGCCGGACCCGACGACCACCCGAGCACCATGGGCCGCGACGCGCTCGACCGTGCGCTGGCCGCCTCCGGGGTCGACGCGTCCGACATCGATCTGGTGATCTACACCGGTTGCTCGCGCGACTACCTCGCCTCGTGGTCGGTCTCCAGCGAGATCATCGAACTGTGCGGCATCGGCCGCAACGCTTTGGGCATCGACATGATGGCCGGCTGCCTGGCCACCCTGTCGGCGATGGACTTCGCCGCGGCCTGGCTGGCGCAACGCGGAGGCGGGTACGCCGCCATCGTGGCCGCCGAGCGCTGGACCCAAACCATCGACCTCTCGAGCAGTGCCACCCAGGGCATGTGGGGCTACGGCGACGGCGCCGCTGCCGTGGTCGTCGGCACCAACACCGACCGCGAGCCGATCTTGGAGCTCGTCGGCACGGAGTACCGCAACGCCGCGCACAACAACGGCTACGTCAAGCTCCGCTACGGCGGCACCCGCGAGCCGGTCGCACCTCCCGACGTCAACCCGAACCAGCGCGAGTTGGGCGAGATGGACCGCTACGCGGTGATGGAGCTTTACCGAGCCGGGTACTCCGACACCTATGCCGGTCTTAAGGAACGCTTCGACGTCAACCCGACGCACCTGGTCCTGAACCAGACCGCCCCGGGCATGATCCAGATCATCGCCGCGGAGTACGGCCTTTCCGACCACCTCACCCTGACCGGCCACGACACCGGGCACCTTGGTGGTCCGGACATCCTGGTCGGTTTGGACAAGCTCATCTCCTCGGGCGACCTGCCTGAGGAGATCCTCGTAGCGGCGAGTGCGGCGTACGTCTTCGGCGCAGCCGTCTTCCGTCGTCCGACGACCGAAGGACAGGTGGCGAACTGATGACCGACCAGAGTCTCGCTCAGGACATCGAGCAGTGCTTCGGCTCCGGCTGGAGTGACGGGTTGCCCGTCGTGCCGCCGTACCGCAGCCTGGTGGACCCCATGCTCGAAGCGCTCGGCTGGAAGGGCAGCGACGTGGTGGGTTCCATCGAGGCCCAACGCCTCGAGATCACCGCCGACCACATCGCGGCCGCCGCAGTGATGGCCGGTTGCCTCCCGGAGTACGCCCGAGTGCTGCGCCCGTTGACCGAGGCGATGTTTGAGAAGGTCTTCAACCTCAGCGGCGTCGAGGTCACCACCGGCGGAGTCTCGGTGACCGTGATCGTCAGCGGCCCCGTGGTGGAGGAGTTGGGCTTCAACTACGGCCCCAACGCGATCGGCGGCTCCAACACCCGGGTCAACGCCACGATCGGTCGCTTCGCCAACATGGTCCGCCACTTCTGCGGACGCAGTGGCGGAGTGCTCGAGCAGCACGGCACCATGGGCCACCCGGGTCGCCTGGGCTTCCTCATCGCCGAGCGACCGCAGCGCCAGTGGGAGCCGTTCCACGTCCAGTCGGGACTGCCGGCTGAGGCCTCAGCGGTTTCGATCATCTCCTCCGAGGGCCCCAACAGCGTCAACAACCACTACGGGACGACGCCCGAGTCGCTGATGGACACCATCGCCGACTGCCTCGGGCACGCAGGACAGACCTGCTACTACTGGCACTCGGGCACGGCCATCGTCGTGGTGGGGCCCGGTCACGCCGACCTCATCTCGAAGTCATACTCCCGGGACGAGGTCAAGGGCTACCTCTACGAGCACGCTCAACGGCCCACCGACGACCTGCTCCGGATGGGTCGGATTCCCCCCGACTACAGCCC
>CBDTZB010000527.1:0-2477 GCA_965364795.1 uncultured Nocardioides sp. | reverse complement strand
GGCTGACATCGAGGCAGCGCGGCACCACGAAGGACGATCGCGACTCTGACGTCTAGATCGCGGCGGACCTGACCACGAGCACGTCCGGCAGGTTCGCCACGATCGGACGCCACGTCTCGGCGTCATCAGTCGAACCCCAGACCGTGCCGTTGCGGGCGCCGAGGTAGAGCCCCGCGGTGGAGTGGGTGTCTACGCACATCGCGTCCCGCATCACCGCGACGTAGAAGTCGTCGGGGAGTCCGGAGCGCGACTCCGTCCAGGTCTCCCCCGCATCCCGGGAGCGCCAGACCCGGGCCCGCCCACCGGGTGGGTAGCGTCCATCGCCGCCGCTGATCGGGAAGACGAAGATCGTGTCCGGCTCATGGGGGTGGACCACGATGGAGAAGCCGAAGTCGGCGGGCAACCCCTCATCGACGGCGGTCCAGGTCGCTGCCTCGTCGTCCGAGCGATAGACCCCGCCGTGGTTCTGCAGATAGAGCCGCTCCGGACGCGACGGATGGCGGGTGACCTTGTGGACGCACTGGCCGTAGGCCGAGAAGCGTTGGTCCTCCGGCATGAAGTCCGCCCGAATACCTTGGCTGCGGGCTTCCCAGGAGGCTCCTCCGTCCTTGGTCTGGTAGACCCCGCCGGTGGAGATCGCGGCGGTGATCGACGCCGGGTCGGTGGGGTGCGGAAGGATGGTGTGGAAGGCCTGACCGCCGAAGCCCGCTCCCCACTCGGCCCGGTGGGGGTGATTCCAAAGCGCCTCTTCGAGTGCGAAGGTGGCCCCGTCGTCGGTGGACCGCCAGATGGCACCCGGCTCGGTCCCGGCGTAGAGCACCCCCGGCTCGGCGCCGGGCACCAACTGCCAGATCCGCTCGAGGGAAGCCCCGGAGCCCTCGGGGAAACGGATCGCTCCGCCTGGTGTCTCCTGCCAGGTTTCGCCGAGGTCCTGCGAGGTCCGCACCTGCGGGCCGAACCAACTGGACGACGCTCCGACCAACAGCCGGGGCTCGGCCCCACGGGTGTCGACCAGACAGGAGTAGACCTCCTCCATGTCGTGGTGGGGGCCGGTGAAGTCCCACTCCTCGCGCGCCTCGTCCGATCGTCCGATCCACAGGCCCTTGCGTGTGCCGATCATCAACACTGTTTCCACGGGTCTCTCCCTACCTTCGTGATTCCACTATTCCCCTCATTGATTAGGTTGACCAGATGACTTCGCGATTCTCACCGGTCTGGCTGGTGGTGATCGCCATCATTTCCGTGCAGTTCGGCGCCGGGGTCGCGAAGAACCTTTTCGACGAGGTCCAGCCGACCACCTTGGTGTGGCTGCGACTCGCGGTCAGCGCCTTGATCCTGGTGCTCATCGCTCGCCCACAAGTTCGGGGGCGTAGCCGCGCGGACTGGCTCACCGTCCTGGCCTTCGGCGCCAGCCTGGGCCTGATGAACTGGGCGATCTATCAGTCCTTCGCCCGCATCCCCCTCGGCGTTGCGGTCACGATCGAGTTCATCGGTCCGCTGACCCTCGCGGTCATCGGGTCTCGGCGACGCCTCGACCTGGTCTGGGTCGGGCTGGCCGGACTCGGCGTCCTGCTCCTCGGCGCCGGTCGCGCCGACCTCAACGTGGCCGGCGTTGCCTTCGCTCTGCTCGCCGGAGCCTCGTGGGCGGCGTACATCTTGATGAGTGCGCAGACCGGTCGCCGCTGGCCTGGACTGGACGGCCTATCCATGGCCAGCGTGGTGGCCGTCGCCCTCCTCACTCCCCTGTTCCTCGGCGTCGGCGGGGTCGGGGAGTCGATGGATCTGCGGATCTTGGTGCTCGGCGCTTTGGTGGGGCTGCTGAGTTCGGTGGTTCCTTACAGCTGCGAGATGGTCGCGCTCCGCTCCCTGAGCACCGCCACCTTCGGCATCCTGATGAGTCTCGAGCCCGCCGCCGCCGCCCTCGCGGGTGTCCTCGTCGTCGGTGAAGTTCTGACGCCCACCCAATGGCTGGCCGTCATGTGCGTCATCATCGCCAGCGCCGGAGCCACCCGCAGCCGAGCGGTCTTCACCGAGCCAGTCCCGGACTGAGCTCGTCAACAAAACCCCGACATCGACCCACCAAACCGCCCCCAATCAGAATGCGATCACCCGTTCCAAAACAGTTACCAAACTGTGGATCTCCCGTTTTTGGATAACCCCCATCTGGGGCCAGAACTGTCGGTGGCCGGTGCTGGAATAGCTCCATGGCCAAGGACACCAGCACCCTCAATCGGGATCACCCGATCGTGGCTGCTGCGTGCTCGATCCAAGAATCACTAGGAGCTGTGGCCGACAACTCGACCTGGTCGATGGGCGACACGGACGCCCGCGAAGCGGCCCTGCTGCTGACCGAGTTGGAAGCTCAGGTCGCCGAGTTGGGGCGTCGAGTTTTGGCCGAGGCCGACCGGCGTGACGTCGCCGCACAGACCGGTGGGACCAGCACCGCGACCTGGTTGGCTCACACCACGAAACTCACC
>CBDTZB010000526.1:0-2480 GCA_965364795.1 uncultured Nocardioides sp. | reverse complement strand
ACGGTGATCTTGGCTTCGCTGCGGTCGTGGGCGACCCCGGCGATGATGGGCTGCTCCATGGGCGCGACTCCTTCTGAGGATTCCGAGTTGGTGGCTGAGTCTGTGGACGGTTCGAGAGGTCCCGCGGCGAGCGGGCGACCCGACCCGACCCAGGTGCCCTCCTTCGTGGAGAAGGAGGACCGGACGTGCACGGGCATGTCGTAACGGCGGGCGTACTCGACGCAGCGAAGGTGCAGGATCTTGGCGCCGGAGGCGGCCATCTCGAGCATCTCTTCGTAGGAGACCTGCTCCAGACGACGTGCAGTGGGAACGATGCGGGGATCGGCGGTGAAGACCCCATCGACGTCGGTGTAGATCTCGCAGTAGTCGGCCTTGAGCGCCGCGGCGAGCGCGACCGCCGTGGTGTCGGTGCCACCGCGACCCAGGGTGGTGATCTCCTTGGTGTGCTGGCTGACGCCCTGGAAGCCGGCGACGATCACCACGTGCCCCTCCTCGACGGCGGTGCTGATCCGTCCGGGGGTGACGTCAATGATCTTGGCCTTGCCGTGCACCGAGTCGGTGATCACTCCGGCCTGCGACCCGGTGAAAGACCGGGCCGTGAAACCGAGGTCGGAGATCGCCATGGCGACCAGCGCCATCGAGATCCGCTCACCAGCGGTCAACAGCATGTCCAGCTCCCGGGCAGGGGGCTCGGGGCTGACGGCCTCAGCGAGGTCCAACAGGTTGTCGGTGCTGTCGCCCATAGCGGAGACAGCGACCACCACATCGTGGCCGGCCTTCTTCGTCTCGACGATGCGGCGCGCGACCTCTTTGATGCGACCGGCGTCGGCCAAGGACGACCCGCCGTATTTCTGCACGACAATGCCCAACGGGCTCACTCCAAAGATCGGGGAAGACGCTGCTGAAAGGACGTGCTGATCCTACCGAGTCGGCAGGGTCACTCCTGCACGTCGTCCAGCACAGCTTCGGCCGCGATGATTTGAGGGATCTCAGCGTCGTTGTCGACATCGAGTCGGTCATGGGCGACAACCGACAACAGAGCGTTGAGAACGGCGCCCGCGAGGTTGCCCCACGAGGAGACGTAAGAGAACTGCCACCACCAGAGCGCTTCGTCGATGTTGCCCAGCCGGTAGTGCCGCAGACCGTTCTCAAGGTCCGAAGCGATGCTGGTCAGGTCGTCGGAGAGTTGGCTCTCGACGACCTCGGGCACATAGGGATCAAACACGAAGCCGTAGGTGTCGAGGTTCCCGAGCATCTCCGCGAGGGCCAGTCTCAGCTCATCGAGATCCGCCTCGGCCCCCACGTCGGGTTGATACTCACCGCGCGGCGTGAAGTCCTGCTGGGCTCCTAGGCGGGCTCCGGTGAGCAGGATGTGGCTGATCTCGAGCAGCATCAGAGAGATGCCGCGCCCCGTGTCGGCACCTTGGGCGATGGCTCGTAGGGCGAGGAGGAAACCGGCGACCGAACCGGCGACCTGATCGGCAAACTTCGCAGTCTCGGCGTCGGTGCTGCCGGCTTTTTCGGTCATTCGGCTGCTCTCCTTCCCACAAACGCTCGACCCAAGGTGACCTCGTCGGCGTACTCCAGGTCACCACCTACTGGGAGTCCACTTGCCAACCGTGTCACATGCAAGCCCATGGGACGTAGTAAACGCGTGAGGTAGGTGGCGGTGGCTTCGCCCTCGAGGTTCGGGTCAGTGGCCAGAATCAGTTCCGTGATGGCTCCGTCCGTCAGACGGGTCATCAGTTCCTTGATCCGCAACTGCTCCGGACCGATCCCGTCGATAGGCGAAATCGCCCCGCCCAACACGTGGTAGCGGCCCTTGAACTCCCGGGTCCGCTCGATCGCGACCACGTCTTTGTACTCCTCGACGATGGCCAACACCGAGGGGTCCCGGCGGGGGTCACGACAGATGCGGCACTGCTCGTCCTGGGAGACGTTGAAGCAGACCGAGCAGAACTTCACTTTGTCCTTGACCTCGATCAAGGTCTCAGCCAAGCGGCGTACGTCGGTCTCCTCGGCCTGGAGCAGGTGGAACGCAATGCGTTGGGCGCTCTTCGGACCGATCCCGGGCAGTCGCCCGAGTTCGTCGATGAGGTCCTGAACGACGCCTTCGTACAAGTTGGCTCAGAATCCCAACTGGCCGAGGCCCGGGATGCCGTCGCCCGCGCCTGCGCCGCCGCCGGCCAACGGGCCGAGGAGCTCCGCTGCCTTGGCGTCCGCCTGGGACTTGGCGTCGCGGTAGGCCGCCACCACCATGTCGCCGAGGTCGGAGAGGTCGTCAGCGTCGGTGCCGTCGAACTGGCCAGCCTTGACCGCCACACCGAGGAGTTCGCCGGTGCCGTTGACGGTCACGGTGACCGCTCCGCCGGCGACGGTGCCCTCGACCGTGGACTCCGCCAACTGCGCCTGAGCCGATTGGAGTTGCTCCTGCATCTGCTGGGCCTGCTGGAGGAGGGCGTTCATGTCGAAGCCACCGC
>CBDTZB010000525.1:0-2483 GCA_965364795.1 uncultured Nocardioides sp. | reverse complement strand
AAGGACGATGTGGAGGAGTTGGGCCTGCTCAAACTCGACGTCCTCGGAATTCGGATGCAGTCGTCGATGGCTCATGCCGTCGCCGAGATCCGACGCACCGACGACATCAAGATCGACCTGGACGATGAGGTCCAGGTGCCGTTCGACGATCAGCCGACCTATGACCTGATCAGCTCGGCCAAGACGCTGGGCATTTTCCAGATCGAGTCACCGGGTCAACGCGAACTGGTCGGCAAATCCGGGATCGAGACCTTCGGGCAGATCATCGCCGACATCTCGTTGTTCCGGCCCGGTCCGGTCAAGAGCGACATGATCACGCCCTATCTGGAGGCCAAGCAGGGGTGGAAGAAGCCGGACTACTTCCATCCCGACCTGCGCCCCATCCTGGCCGACACCAACGGGGTGGTGGTCTTCCACGAACAAGTCATTGAACTGATCGCTCAGCTCACCGGAGTGAACTACGCCGAGGCGGACGAGAAACGGCGAAGCCTCGGGGACCCCGAAGGCATGAGCGACGTCAGAGTCTGGTTCCACCCGAGGGCACTGGGTCGGGGCTATCCGCTGCCGGTGGTGGAGAAAATCTGGTCGGTGATCGAAGCCTTCGCCTCGTTCGGCTTCTGCAAGGCCCATGCCGCGGCGTTCGCGTTGCCCACCTATCAGTCGGCCTGGCTCAAAACCCACTGGCCGGCCCACTTCCTGGCCGGGATCCTTACCCATGACCCGGGGATGTACCCCAAGCGACTGATCCTCGACGATGCTCGACACCTCGGCATCAGTGTCCTGGGTCTCGACGTCAACGCCTCTGAGAAGGAGTACTCCGTCGAGGTGCTCTCGGGAGGGGCCTACGGCATCCGGTTGTCTCTGTCCGAGGTCAAGGGAATCAGCGAGGCCGAGGTCGACCGGATCGTCGCCGCTCGCCCCTTCACCTCGTTGACCGATCTCTGGCATCGCACGGGGGTCTCGCGGCCGATTCTGGAGCGGTTGGTTCTAGCCGGTGGTTTCGACGGCACCTACGGGACCGGATCCACTCCTTCTTCATCAGGAGCAGGTGACGGCGTACGCCGTCGTGGCCGGGTGACCCGCCGTGACCTACTGCTCCAGGTGGCAGAGCTGGACCGACAGGCCAGATCAGTGGCCCGGCAGGCGCGTGGACGCGGGTCCTCCCGTGGGCTGCGGGGATCGGCGCCAGCTCGAGCGCGAGCGACACAGGTCGGGGAGATCGCCCTGCGCAACAGCACCGACTCGCGTTCTCGAGAAGAGAGTCGACGCACGGACGAGGGGCCAGAGAGGCACCCGTTGGCCGAGACCGGGGTCTGGGCCAAGGCGGCCGCGCAGAGTCGCGCCACGCTGGCGTCCCCGGAGGTGGCCTCGGTGCAGTTGTCCCTCGACCTTGGTGACGGGCCGCAGGAGGGCGAGGTCTCCGGGCTTCCGGAGATGACAGCTGCGGAGTCCACGGCCGCCGAGCTGGAGATCCTGGGACTCGACGTCAGCCGACACGTCCTGGACGCCTACGCGCCGTTCCTTGACGAGCTCGGCATCACCCGCAGTACTGAGCTGCTGACCCGCCGTAGTCGTTCGGAGATCCTGGTCGCCGGCGTTAAGGTCGCCACCCAGACCCCGCCGATCCGATCGGGTCGCCGGGTTGTCTTCTTGACGCTCGACGATTCCACCGGACCGGTTGATGCGACGTTCTTCGAGGACGCTCAGGGGCCGTACGCCACGACGGTCTTCCACTCCTGGCTTTTGGTAGTCCGAGGTGTTCTGCGACGAACCGGTCACCGAGGAGTCTCGCTACGAGCCACCGGTTGTTGGGAGCTCTCGGCGTTGCACACCTCCTGGCAGCACCAGGGGATCGAAGCGGTGCACGAACAGTTGGCGACGGTGCCACCCCGCCTAGGTGAGGGGTCGGAGTCCACCCTTCCGGAGAAACGGCGGGTGCTGGTGCACTCCAACGGTTTCAAGGTGTCGCCCTACTCCGACATCGGGACCCCTGGCGAGTCCACCAAACAGGTCTCGCGTGCCCTGTGGCACCGCAGCCCCGGGAGTGCCGGATGAGGGGAGCGATGGGACTAGGGTGGAAACCATGTCGGCCAGTGAGAGACGAGGAGCCGCCCGGACCGCTGTGGTCTGGGATGGGTTGCGACCGGTGTTCGAAGCGTTCCCCGCAGCCGAGGCCGGGGGGAGCGGTCCTGCTCAGGTGCTCGACATCGGCGGTGGCACCGGAGGATTCGCGGTCCGGGTGGCGCAACTCGGTCACCGCGTCACGGTGGTCGATCCCAGTCCCGATGCGTTGGCTTCTCTGGACCGCCGGGCCCGTGAACTCGGGGTCCAGGTCACCGGTGTTCAAGGCGATATCGACGGGCTGCCTGACTTGGTCGGCCCAGCCGACGTTGTTCTGTGCCACGGTGTGCTCGAGGTTGTCGATGACCCGGCCGCGGCTCTGGTGCGAATCCGAGAGGTGCTCCGCCCCGGTGGGGTGCTCA
>CBDTZB010000524.1:0-2488 GCA_965364795.1 uncultured Nocardioides sp. | reverse complement strand
GGAGGAGTTGCGTGCCGTCGGTCACGAAGCGCTGACGGTCCGCACGGTCGCGACGCGGGCAGGGGTGTCCCCGGCGACGGCGTACACCTATCTAGCGTCGAAGAACCATCTGTTCGCCGAACTGTTCTGGCGCTTCTTAACCGAAGACGACGACCCACCGGCCGGCGAGACCCCAACCGAGCGGCTGCAATCGGTCCTGGGGCATCTCGCGTCCCGATTGGCGTCGAGCCCCGAACTGTCCGCTGCTGTCACTCCAGCCCTCCTCGGAACGGACCCGGATGTCGAGCGGCTAAGGCTTCGGATCGGCACGGAATTCGTTCGCCGGTTCCACGCGGCTCTCGGACCCGATGCGGATCCGACCGTGGTCGAGGCGGTCACGCTGGCCTTCACCGGAGCGCTGCTGCAGAGCGGGATCGGGCTGATGACCTACACCGAGATGGGTGAGCGGCTCAACGACGTGGTCGCCGTCATCCTGAAGGGCAACGTCTGATGAGTAGCCAGACCCACGAGACCCCGATCGTTTTCGATCCCTACGACTACACGTTCCAGCAAGACCCCTATCCGACGTACCGGCGTTGTCGCGACGAGGATCCGTTGCACCACAACGCCGAGCACGATTTCTGGGTGCTGACCCGGCACTCCGACATCCAACACGCCATTCGCACCGAGGGGGTCTACTCCAACGCGATGGGGGTCACCATCGACAAGAGCGCCTGGGGGCCGGACGCGCACAAGGTGATGTCCATCCTGGGGATGGACCCGCCCCGTCAGACCCGGATGCGGTCGCTGGTCTCCAAGGGCTTCACCCCTCGACGAGTCACCGAACTGGCGCCGCGGATCCAGGAACTCACCGACCATTACCTGACCCAGTGCCTCGAGATGGCTCAGGACGGTCAGGGCTTCGACTGGATCGCGGACTTCGCCGGGCGACTGCCCATGGACGTGATCTCCGAGATGATGGGCGTCCCGGAGGCGGACCGGGATGAGGTACGCCGATTGGCCGACCTAGTGGTCCACCGGGAGCCGGACGTCCGCGACGTGACTCCAGCCGGGGTGGCCGCGAGCCTGGACCTGATCGCGTACTACGTCGACATGGTCGACCAGCGGAGGAAACGGCCCACGGACGATCTGACCAGCGCGTTGTTGGCAGCAGAGGTGGACGGGGACCAACTCAGCGATGAGGAGATCATCGGGTTCCTCTTTCTGATGGTGGTCGCCGGCAACGAGACCACCACCAAACTGCTGGGGCACGCACTGGTGCACCTGACCCGCCACGCCGACCAGTTCGACAGGGTCTTCGCTGACCCTGCCCCGGGTGCTGCTCAAGGCATGGGGTCCGGTGAGGATCTTGTGGCGCCGTGGATCGAGGAGACGTTGCGCTACGACACCTCCACCCAGATGGTGGCTCGACATCTGCTGAGCGATGTCGAACTGCACGGCACGGTCGCCCCCGCCGGATCCAAGATGTTGCTGGTGATCGGTTCGGCCAACCGGGACGACCGGATCTTCTCCGAGCCGGACCGCTACGACATCTTCCGAGACAAGCAGGAGGTCTCCCAGGCGCTCAGCTTCGGCGGCGGCCGGCACTTCTGCCTGGGCGCCAACCTTGCTCGCCTCGAGGCCCAGATCGCTCTGCGCGAGGTCGTCCGCAGGGTCAAACGCGTCGAGGTCGATCACGACGCCTGCCGACGGGTGCACTCCATCAACGTCCGAGGGTTCGCCTCGGTGCCGGTCCGGATGGAGGTTCGCTAGATGCTGCCTCCCGCGGCGCAACAGTTGATCGACGGCAAGCTCGTCAAGGCCAGTGACGGTTCGACGTACCCCATCCTCAATCCGGCCACTGGCCAGGAGATCGGGCAAGCACCCGATGGCACCGCGGCCGACGTGGAGCAGGCGATCGCGGCAGCCCGTCGGGCTTTCGACGAAACGGACTGGTCGACGAATACCGGGCTACGGGTGCGCTGCCTGCGCCAACTTCACCAGGCGCTGCACGACAACAGCGATGCGTTCAAAGCGCTGACAACTGCTGAGGTCGGTATGCCCGGCTTCATGATGGTCGCGGCCGGTTTCGATGTTCCCGTCGACAGCCTGAAGTGGGTCACCGACCTGTTGGAGAGCTACGCGTTCGAGACCGACCTCGGCGTCGCCTCACCGATGGGCATCAAGAGCCGCCGAACCGTCCGCCGTGAACCGGTCGGCGTGGTTGCCGCCATCACCCCGTGGAATGTGCCGACCCAGATCAACCTCGCCAAGATCGGGCCGGCCCTGGCGGCGGGTTGCACGGTGGTGCTCAAGCCTGCGCCGGACACCCCGTGGGTCGCCGCTGAATTAGGACGGCTCGTCTCGGAGTGCACCGACATTCCTGCTGGAGTCTTCAACGTTGTCACTCCACTGTCCAACGAGGTCGCGTCGGTCCTGTCGAGCGACCCTCGCATCGACATGGTCTCGTTCACCGGGTCGACCGACACTGGCCGCGCCATCATGGCTG
>CBDTZB010000523.1:0-2488 GCA_965364795.1 uncultured Nocardioides sp. | reverse complement strand
CCCGACCTCCTCACCTGACCCACGAAGTTCGCCTGATGGGGACGCGAAGTTCGCCTGATGGGGACGCGAAGTTCGCCCGATGGGGACGCGAAGTTCGCCTGATGGGGACGCGAAGTTCGCCTGATGGGGCGTCGAGGTCCGCCTCGACCTTGGCGTTCGTCGAAAGGGCTGCCATGAAGTGCACCGAACGGGGCCGCGCGAAGGGCGGCGAGCCCTCTCTCGGCCGCCACTTCCAAGTGGTCTAGTCGGGAGTCCGCCGGATGCTACTCGCACGTAACTTGTGGTGGCCGGTGACGTTGATCACTGCACCACCGCCCTAGATCGAGGTAGAGCAATGTCAGCGAGTCGACCCCCACGCCGGCCCGGGCTGCAGACCCCTGCAGTTCTTGCCGCACTGTGTGCACTTCTTGTCCCGTTCGCCCTCGCCGCACCGGCGACGGCCGCCGGAAAGGGCCCCAAACCGGGCACCTTCAGCGGTGGTGCGTTGACCCAGGACGGCTGGTGGGCTCGCACGAATGAGCCCCCGCCCGAGACCGGGGTCGCGCAGCCCCCCACCGTGCCTGCGGTGGCCGCTCCCGACAACGCACTCCTGGTGGCCCTGATCAATGGCGAGCCCGAGCGCATCGCTGCGCTTGAGTTCAGGCTCAAGGGCGGCAAAGACACGGTCGTTAACAAGGTTCTGCTGGCCCTGGCCGAGTCCGACGCGCGCGACGCCAACATCAACTCCGACATGGCCACCCTGCAGGCGTGCCCGGTCACCGAGGCCTACTGGGTGGGCGTCGACAACGGGGCCTGGAAGACCGCCCCGGTCTACGACTGCGAAACCGGAGCGGCACCGGGGGTACGCGACGACGAGGGCGTCTGGACCTTCGATCTGACGGCACTCGCCTCGGGTTGGACCGCGTCGGATCGCACGAACTCCCCGGCCGTGGTCCTCGTCGGTACGCCGCCGGTTGACCCGACCCAGGGGTCTCCCAGTTTCCAGGTCGGCTTCGACAGCGAGAAGGGGGTGGGCCTCGCGGCCAAGGTCAAAGCACTGCCCCCGGAGAACGCCGAGGGAGGCACGGACGGCGAAGGCGACGGCGACGGGACCGAGACTCCCGACGGTGCGACGGACGGCGGCGGCGAGACGCCCCCCTCCGGTTCCTCCGGTTCTTCAGGCTCCTCCGGAGGGTTCGGTGGAGTGAGTAGCAGCGGCGAACTGGATTCGGCGGGCACTGACCCACTCTCGGCCCCCGACTCATCAGAGGTCGAAGGAGTCCCCGGGGTCGAGGACACGGGCACCGGGTTCGCTCCCGAGGACGGTGACACCCGAGCGTTGGTGTCCGCCCCCGCGGGCTCCGCTTGGTACTCCGGGCTCGGAATCCGCGCTATCCCGCTCGTCGTCGTGGCCCTGATGCTCTCGTATCTAGTCATGGTCGCCATGGGCGGCGCCGGCCAGCCCGCGGTTGGTGGTCGCCGCCGTGGCGTCGGCCGGGCCCTCGAAAGACTTCACACCACTCGTCAGCGCATCGTCACCCTGGAGGACCGTAAATGAACGCCCGTATTAGCTCGGCTGTTGCAGTTTTCGTCATCTGCACCGGCCTCGCGGCCTGCGGTCAGAAACCCGGCATCGAGACAGCAGTCCCGATGGGCGGTTTTGTCGCCGCAGATGGTTCGGTGGTGGATGCCGGTGGCAGCGTCATCGACCCCGGTACCGGAGCAGGAGTCGAGTTCGCTGAAGGTGGCGGTGGAGATTTCGGTGGTGACGGTGGAGCCGTCGATGGAGGGGGCGGTGCTGCCCTCGGCGGCGGCGGCGCTTCTGCTGGTGGCGGTTCCGCTGAAGGCGGCGGGGCATCGCCGGAGGACGGCGGCAAGGCTCCTTCGGAGGGTGCTCCGGTGCCCCAGCCCTCGGGTGGGAGTGGCGACACGACCGGTGTCACCGCGGACACCATCAAGATCGGCGTCCACGCCCCGGTAACTGGCGCGGCCGCTGTGCCGCAAAGCTCGTTCGAGCGTGCGGTCGGGGTCTACTTCAAGGCGGTCAACAAGGCCGGTGGCATTAACGGACGCAAGATCGAGGTCTTCTTCGAGGACGACCAGTTCCGGCCCGACGTCGCGCGGGTCAAGTGCAAGGAGATGGCCGAGCAGGAAGACGTCTTCCTCCTCATCGGTGGTGCTGGCGCCGACCAGATCGACGCGTGTGCTCGCTACGCCGCCTCCGTCGGTGTTCCGTACCTCTCAGCGGGCGTGCACCAGACCCGCCCGGGACAGGCCGCGCTAGGCGATCTGCCCACCTACTTCGCGCTGTCGCTCTCCTATGAGCAACAGGTGCCGATGATGGCCAAGCTCTACCGCGAGCGCTTCGCGGGCAACGCCGTCGTCGTGATCACGGCGGACAACGACTCGCTCAACGGCTTCCACGCCGCAGCAGAGTCTGCGTTCAAGTCTGCAGCGGGCAGTTCCTTCCAGTACGCCGCTCGGATCCCCAAGAACACCCAGGCCGAGG
>CBDTZB010000522.1:0-2500 GCA_965364795.1 uncultured Nocardioides sp. | reverse complement strand
GGTGTGACTCGGGAGACGAACTTCACCTCAGGCGTGGCGTAGACGAAGTCGTTCGACGTCGGGATGGGCTGTCCGTCCGGGGTGTGGATCAGGTCACGATTGCGGAACACCCGGACAGCCGACCACGCGTTCTGGTACGCGGCGACGTCGAGTCCGCCATCGGACAGCCCACCGAAGATCGGCTCTCGCCTGCGCAACGTGAGTGCCCGCGACCAGGACAGGACCTTGCCTTCAGCGTCCACGAAGCGGAACTGGTCGGGACTGCCCTCGATCGCCTCCCCGGTCCAAAGAGTCCCACCGTCCTCGACGGTCAGGGTGGGTGGCGGCAGCGGGACCAGCGTGCCGGAATCCGGATCCCACACCTTCGCGTTGCTCTCACCGAGCCGGCAGATGGCGAGGAGTTCGTCACCGATGGGGCGCTCCTGCTCCTGTACCGAGAACGCGAACTCTCTGCTTTGCGGACTGCTCAGTGTCGTCAGCAGGCCGGTCCGGTGGGATGTGGCGTGCCAAGCGCTCCAAGCCGTGGGGATCGGAGCGAGCAGCCGATAGAAGTCCGCCAGCAGTGTTCGGGCTCGCTGGTAAGCGGCGCTGGAGTGGTCGAGATCAAGGGTGTCGGGATCCAGGACCTCGATCATCGTCTCCAGCATGGCCGGCCAGACGGTCACGAATCGCGCAAGGTGGTCGAACAGGTCGAGTTCGCGAACCGTGAAATCCGTCGCGGACGTTGGGGCATCCAGATTGAACCCCACTGTGGCGTCGATGGTGTCCTGCGCCACCAAGTCCTTTTCGTAGGTGAAGGCGTACCGCCAGCGTTTGGCATGCTCGATCGCGAGCGAAGGGTCTTCGTCGCCGTCGTCGACTGGATTGGCGCTCTGCCCGATCAGCGCCGGTGCCGCTGGGATCTCTCGCAGCACGACGGGGATGTCAACCTCGCCGACCACGGTGTCCAACCGGGGCGCGCCGGCCGACTGCTGATCGAACGGGATCACCAGCGACAGCCAGGAGGACGCGAGGTACTCGCCATCGACGCCGTGGGAGATGTCGTGCTCCACGGCGTTCAGCGTGAAGTCGAGGACCAACGGCAGGTGGGATTGGGCCGCCGGATCCACGACGGTGAGCGCTGCGGTGACGAAAGACTTGCCAGCAGCGAGCTTGGGTCGCGCGACCGTGAACGACCACGGCCGCTGGGCGGGCACTGGGTCTCCGGGCGTGATTGCTGCCGGCGACGTAGTGACCGTGGCGCCGATGGGGCCATGGAAGCGCGGAGCATAGATGTCTCGTCCCGGGTCGTCGGAGTAGCAGGAAGAGGTGTCGGCAACGTACTGGCAGATTGCTGACACCGAGTAGACGTTCTCGGCGCGCGCCAAGATCTGCTGGCGCATCGCCTCGGTCGCATCGGCCAACGGCTCGGGGTGTGACGGGTCTGGCGCCGGAACGGTGAGAATCGGTGCCAGCGTCGAAGCGATTTCGGTGGCGAAGGCCTCCTTGACCGCGAGAATCTTGTCCAGGTAACCGGTGCGCTGCGGGTCGAGATGGTCGATGAGGAAAGCCGCCCCAGCGA
The DNA here is from genome assembly GCA_965364795.1 of uncultured Nocardioides sp. Taxonomy (GTDB): domain Bacteria; phylum Actinomycetota; class Actinomycetes; order Propionibacteriales; family Nocardioidaceae; genus Nocardioides. Next base: position 939 of record CBDTZB010000522.1, on the reverse strand, counting down.
AGTCCGGTGACAGGAACCGGTCGATTGCGACCAGTACCTCCCGACCCCAGGTGTCCAGCGCGATGTTGGTGAACGCCGTGGGGGTCGGGTTTGTCCAGTCAACTCCCGACTGCGGATCGTAGCCCAGGATGGGCACATCCGCCCGGGAGACGAGCACGTTCGCGAGTGGCCGCGGGGCGTAGTACCGAGCCGGCCCGGGGATCGCGAACCCGATGCCGAGGTCGGTGGTGGTGCCGGGAGTGGTGCGCAACCGGATGATCCACACGGATGAGTCATCAGAGCTTTCCCGCTGTGATTGCCCTGTGGCGACCTTGAGGAAGACAGGCGCCGCGGCGTAGGCCTGCTCCAGTTGACTGGCGAACTGGGTGAGCCCTCTCGTCCCGTTGTCGCTCATGGCGACGTGCGGGTTCACCGCGGTCACCACCCGTTCAGCCGTCCTGGCGCGGAAGAACTCATCCACGTCGCCAACCGGCCGCGCGACGGTGACCTCGACGCGGAGGGAGAACAGGTCCGCGGGATTGATGGCGTCAACCGGGATGTCGACCACCGGCGCCACAGGCGTGGGCGTAAGGGGCGTGAGCGCGTCACTGCCCTCGGCAATGGCGGTGAGGTAGCCGATGACCGCGCCTACGAAGGTACGCATCTCCGGCACAGCGAGGTCGTGTCGCAGATCACCGTCCAGCGTTGTGGCCGCGCTCATCGTGATGCCGGGAGCCGCCAACTGCCACTCCAGGGTTCGGTAGGTGCGCAGGTCCGCAAGCACTCGCTGTTGCCAGGGCGGGACCGCGGCTGGATCAGTGCCATTCACCACAGGGGTGTTCGGGGCGTACTGGGTGACGTCGAAGGAGAACGTCAGGCGTAGCAGCGGCACCCCTGAGGGACCGTTGAGGAAGGCGTAGTCGACGCCAAGGCTTGGCCAGCCACCGAGCCCGAGAAGCG
>CBDTZB010000521.1:0-2505 GCA_965364795.1 uncultured Nocardioides sp. | reverse complement strand
GGTGGCTGAGACCGTCCCGCCCGCTGCGATCCGGGACGGCTCCAACGTTAGGGCCACCTGCACCCGGGTCCGCCCGTAAAGGAACGGCAGGGCGAGCAGGCCCAGCAGCAGGCAGGCCACCCCCAGCACGGCCAGCTCCCGCCAACCGAGCCACCTCGCCACCGCGAGGGCGACCACACCGATCAGCAGCACGGTCCAACCGAGTGGTCGCACCACCCGGGCAGCGTCAAGAAACCTCACCATGATGTGGCCTCAGGCCACCCGGTCGGTGGGCGGCGCGACGGACTCGAGAAGTCGTGCGATGACGGACTCGACGGTGACGCCACTGAACTGGGCTTCAGCGTCAAGGAGCAGACGGTGACACAGCACCGGCGTCGCGAGCTGTTTCACGTCGTCGGGAATCACGTGGTCGCGTCCGTCAGCGGCAGCCCAAGCCTTGGCGACCCGGATGAAGGCCAAACAGCCACGCGCCGACAACCCGAGCTTCACGTGCGGCTGGCGACGCGACTCCTCAGCCAACTCCGCGACGTACTCGATCACCGACGGGTCGACGTACACCTCATCGGCGAGGTCGCTCATCTGAGCGATGGTGGCGGAGGTGATCACCGGGGTGACCAGCGAGGCGCGGTCGCGCACCTTGGCGTTGATCAACAGTTCGATCGTGGCGGCTTTGTCGGGGTAGCCGACCGAGGTCTTCATCAAGAACCGGTCCAGTTGGGCTTCGGGCAACCGGTAGGTGCCGGCCTGCTCGATCGGGTTCTGGGTGGCGATCACCATGAACGGCTCCCCCACCTCGCGGGCCACACCGTCCACGGTCACCCGGCCCTCCTCCATCACCTCGAGCAGTGCCGACTGGGTCTTCGGCGAGGCTCGGTTGATCTCGTCGGCGAGCACGATCGTGTGGAAGATCGGGCCTTCGTGGAAGTCGAAGGTGCCCTTGTGCTGGTCGTAGACCGTCACCCCGGTGACGTCGGAGGGCAGAAGGTCGGGGGTGAACTGGATCCGGGCGTGGCTGCCCTGCACGGTGTTGGCCAGCGCCCGGGCGAGCATCGTCTTGCCTGTCCCCGGGAAGTCCTCCAGTAGCAGGTGTCCTTCGGCGAGGAGACAGGTCAGGGTCAGGCGGACCACGTGACGCTTACCGAGCACGGCCTTCTCCATGTTGTCGGCCAACTGGTCGAAGGTCTGCTTGAACCAGGCGGCTTGTTCGGTCGAGAGGGTCACTGTGGGTCCTTGACTGGTGGTGGGTGGAAGGGCTTGGGGTGGGTCATCTCAGGGTTTCTTCCCTGTGAAGGCGGTCCTCTCGCGGTTGAACGGGCCACGCTCGGGGTCCCGATCGCTCACGATCACCTTGATGGTTTGTTTGGTCTCATAACCGATCCGCATCGACCCGGCGTTGAAGGTGTTGACGTCGACACCGGGGAGCACCCGTGAGTCGGTTTTGACCTCGCAGTTGCCACCCGAGCAGGTCGTTCGCCGGATCTCGATCTGCGCCGGGTCGCCGTTGTTGTCGATGGTGATGATCCAGTCCATCTTCGGACCGTTCTTGACCACCTTGACCGACTGGATGGCTTCCTTCAGTCCGCCGTAGGTCTGCAGGGGCTTCGGCGTTGAGGGGGAGCATCGGCCTGCTTCGTTGCAGATCTTCAAGGAGACGCTGTAAGCCCGATCGTTGCTGGGGACGCTGAATTTTCTCTCGAACGTGCCTTGTCGACTGAAGCGCTTGACCTCCACTCCGTCGACCAGGATCTGACCGATGGTCTGCGCTCCGCGTGAGGGCGGTGTCGTGAAGTTCACGACCCCACGGTTGTTGCGCCCCGTGGGCCCGACCGACCAGGCACCCCAGTCGCCGGGTTGACCGACAGCCTTCCAGGGCGTGGTGCTGCCGGAGGCGGAGCGACCCTTGCCGTTGGCGTTCACGACCCGCACTTTGTATTGGTAGGTCGAGCCGTCATAGGTCATCCCGGAGTTGTCGCAGGTCGTTCTGGTGATGTTGGAACAGGCTCCGAGCGGCTCGCCGTTGCGCAGCACGGTGTAGCGCACCGGGGTGGGCCCGTTGGGGTTCACTTCTGGCCACCGCAGCGTGACGGCCCCTCGGTTCCCCGCGGTGTTCTGGTCGTCGATCTTGGGCGCCGCGGGGGCTCCTGGGGTGCCGATGGACTGGAACGGAGCCGAGGAACGCACCGGCCCCTCAAGATCACTGGCGTTGATCGCGCGCACGGAGATCGGGTAGGCCCGGTTGTTGTTGAGCCCCGTGACGAGGGCCCTGGTGCCGGCGACGTTGAGCCGTCCCCCGGCCCAGATGACCTGATAGCGCACCCGCGAGGTCTTGTTCGTCGGCGGACTCCACCGCACCGCCAACTGTTGGTCCCCTGCCTTGACCAGCCGGATCGGGCCTACCTCACCAGGGCGCGCATCGGGTACGGCGGCCCGGGACTGGCCGCTCCACGGGGAGGGACCCACAGCGTTGCGGGCCCGCACCTGGAAGCGGTAGGGACGTCCGTTGGT
>CBDTZB010000520.1:0-2514 GCA_965364795.1 uncultured Nocardioides sp. | reverse complement strand
AAGGCCTCGGCCCAACCGACCGTCGTGTCGTGATCGGTCAGGGCGATGACGTCCAAGCCAGCCGCCGCAGCCGCGCGGATGAGTCCCGTCGGCGTTTGGGTGCCGTCACTGACGTTCGAGTGGGTGTGCAGGTCGATGAGCATCATCGCCAGCCTAGGTCCCGCAGATCGCGCTACTCACCAAGGAGGTGCGGTTCCGTCGAAGGGGAGCGCCAGCAGGTGCGGTCCCGCCGTCGACACATCACGCAGGATCCAGTCGTCTCGGAGAAGCAGGACGGCGGACGCAGGTCGCAACACCATCCACAGCCAACGACCATCCGCCTCGCCGGCGACGACCGAACGGTCCCACTCCCCCGGCTCGGCGCTGATGGACACCGACCACAGAGGCACGTCCTGGCTGCCTACGCGGACCTTGACGGCAGGCTGACCGTTCCGGATCTCGTCGCCGGGATCGTCCCGGGGCGTGCGAGCGATGCGCGCACCCAGACCCGTCCCCGGTTCCTCGCTGATGACCAGCACGTCGACCGGTCCGTCGAGCACGCTGGCACCGGACAGACAGGTCATCGAGGCCCGGACGTCACCGCCGTTGGCCACGAGCGCGAAGTCGCTGACACTCCATCCCCCACCCAACGGCCACGGCAGGTACGTCGGGAACTCGGATCCCGCCTGAAGGTGCTCGGCGAACGATTCGTAGGAGGGGGTGTCAGGGCGCCACAGCGGCACGATTTCGCCGTGCTCGGCGCAAACCCACCGAGTGTCGACCGCAGAGACCGGCGCCGGGCACCGCGGACAACCGGCGTTCAGGGTCATGTAGTCATGGTGCCACGGTCGTCGGAGCCCTGACGAGCAGCGGACAATTCCTTGCGCAGGGTCTGGACCTCCAGCAACACGCGTTGAAGTTCGTCGTCGTTCGCCTCATCCGCAGCCCCGGCCGCTTCCGTGGTTTCCTCGGCAACCGCCTCAATCAGCCATGATGCGACGCTCGCGGTCACGGTTCCGAGGAGGGCAATCCCGCCGACCATCAACCCGACCGCAACCAGGCGTCCGGTGTCGGTGACGGGATACAGGTCGCCGTACCCGACAGTGGTCATCGTGGTCGCCGACCACCACATCGCTTCGCCGAACGTCACAATGGAAGCACCTGCGGCATCGCGCTCGGCGTCCAGCACGGCCAACCCCGCTACGAACGCCAGGAGAGCCGCGCCCAGACCGACGTAGAGTCCGACCCGGCCACGTAAGCCCCTGGCGCCGCTGGCGTTCATCACCCGTAGTAGGAGCACCAGCTGCAGCAGCCGCAGCGGTCGAAGGAACGGGACGACCAGGATGAACAGATCCAGCAAGTGATGCCAGAACCACTTCGTCCGATCTGCTGCGAGCGCGAAGCTGGCGAAGTAGTGCACACCGAAGGCCACCCACACAACCAGGATCGTCAGGTTGCATAGTCGCTCGAAGTCGGCGGAAACACCGGGTTCGAGGATGGGGATCGCGTACGCCGCCAAAAACAGCAGCGCCAGACCTGCGAGAAGGCGTTCAGAGAAGGCTTGGAACTTCGTCATACGACGCAGTGTCGCCGATCGCTGCTTCCCTCAATCTCGCGAACCCCTAACCTGTGGCCATGGTTTCTCCGCGCGTCGCTGTATACATCGACTTCGACAACGTCGTCATCTCCCGCTACGACCAGGTCCACTCCGGCACCCGCGACGCCTGGCGCCGCGACAACGCCCGCGACCACACCCCCGATCCTCAGGGCGACGACCCGATCGATGTGAAGTTGGCCGAAGCCACCCTCGACATTGGTGCGGTCCTGGACTACGCCTCCTCCTTCGGCACGGTCGCGCTTTCCCGCGCCTACGCCGACTGGTCGGTGCCGGCCAACGCGGCCTACCGCCGACAGTTGGTCGACCGAGCGGTGGACCTGACTCAGCTCTTCCCGGTCAGCGGCACCAAGAATGGCGCCGACATCCGTCTCGCGGTCGACGCGATCGAGGACCTGATGCAGTACTCCGACCTCACCCACGTGGTGATCGTGGGAGGCGACTCCGACTACGTCGCGCTTGCGCAACGCTGCAAGCAACTCGGCCGTTTCGTGGTCGGGATCGGCGTGAAGGGCTCCACCGGGCGGGCACTGATCGCTGCGTGCGACGAGTTCCGCACCTACGACGCCATCCCTGGTGTGCCCGATTTACCGAAGAAGGAGCCGGCTGCGGAGAAGGAAGCCGCCCCGGAGCCGGACAAGCAGGAGCCCGCGAAGAAGGCTCCTGCGAAAAAGACCGCGGCCAAGAAGACCGCCGCGAAGAAGACGACTCAGGGCGCGACCAAGAAGGCCGCGGCCCCTGAGCCGGAGCCTGAAGAGGTCGAGGTTGAAGAGACTGAGTCGGAGACTCCGACGGTCCGGACGACCACCCGCCGCCGAGCCACCCGCCGGGTCACTCCCACCGTCGCCGAACCCGACCCGCAGCAGGAGGGCACCTCGCTTCTGCTCCGCGCTCTGCGCATCGCTCAGGACAAGGCCGGC
>CBDTZB010000519.1:0-2518 GCA_965364795.1 uncultured Nocardioides sp. | reverse complement strand
TCACCCAGTTGGCCCGCGCCGCCGGGATCCACCTGGTCCTGGCCACGCAGCGGCCCTCGGTCGATGTCGTGACGGGACTGATCAAGGCGAACGTGCCCTCACGCCTCGCCTTCGCCACTTCGTCGCTGGCCGACAGCCGAGTGATCCTCGACCAGCCGGGCGCCGAGAAGTTGGTGGGTCAGGGTGACGGACTCTTCCTTCCGATGGGTGCCTCGAAGCCCGCTCGTATTCAGGGCGCCTGGGTCACCGAGGCGGAGATCGCGCAGGTCGTCCAGCACTGCAAGACGCAACTGCAGCCGTCCTACCGCGAGGACGTGACCGTTCCGGCGTCGAGTAAGCGTGCGCTGGACGATGACATCGGCGACGACCTGGACCTGGTGGTCCAGGCCATCGAACTCGTGGTGTCCACCCAGTTCGGGTCCACCTCGATGCTCCAGCGCAAGCTGCGGGTCGGCTTCGCCAAGGCAGGGCGCCTCATGGACATCCTGGAGAGCCGAGGGATCGTCGGACCGAGCGAAGGGTCGAAGGCTCGCGACGTGCTGATCAAGCCCGACGAAGTGGACTCGGTGATCGCAGTTCTCGAGGGAGAAGCCTCATGACGCACCTGACGGACCGAGTCATCAACCCCCTGACCGACGCAGTGACGAGAAAGGTGAGGACCATGCCAACAGACGGGTCGGTGATGGACGAGTTGGAGACCAGCGGGCACGAGGAGGTCGAGACCACCTCGCAGCTGGAGATTCGTCGACGCCGGTGGCTCTCCGCGGCGGTGGCCGCGGGTGCCGCAGTCGTGGCCCTGGCCTATCTGTCCCGCGTCATCGCTGGCGACCCCACCGCGCTGGACTGGGTGGTGTTGGGCGTTCTGACGATGATCGCCGGCACCTACGCAGCGCTGCTGGCCGATTCACGCGCGCCTTTGTTGATCGCTGACGAGCAGGGCGTGCGGGTGCGTCGGGGCGCGATCTGGCGTGGCATCGCTTGGGCCGACATTCCCCAGGTCGAGCATCACCCCAGGCGCGGTCTGTTCCGCGACGGTCTCGTGGTCATCACGGCCGTGGATGCCGGTGAGGAAGAGGACATCGCGCTGCGGTTGTCGGTGGCCACCCGCATCGAAGGGGTGGAACCTGACGCCTTCACCGAGGCGATCTCCGAACTCTGCGGACCCGACACCGCCGTGCTCGAACTGCGCGAAACCGAGGCCCAGATCGACCTCGACGACGAGCCGGAGGCACCCGAGGAGCCCGAGGAGCGCGAGGCTGCACTGGAATTCGAACCGGAACCGGAGCTGAAGCTGGAGCCCGAGTTCGAGGAATCCAAGGCCAGTGCCACCCCGATGCCGCTCCGCGCCTTAATGTCCGGCGTGCGTGCCGAGATCACCCGGCACCGCGAGAGCGCCGCGAACCGTGCTGCTGCCCAGGCGGAGATCGAAGGTTCGGCCGACCTGGATCCGTCGCTTGACGACACCGCCATCCGCCTTCCTGAAACTGACGGTGTGCGACGCGCAGCCCCCGAGATGAACGATCTGATCGCTGATTTCATCGATGAGGAACCACTCATCGAGGAGCGGCCTGACCCGGTGATCGGCCCCGTCCTGGCCACGGCCCGGGAGCGAATCGGTCTGAGCGTCGACTCCCTCTCCGAGCGCACCCGCATCCGTCCGCACGTCATCGAAGCCATCGAGGTGGACGACTTCGCCCCCTGTGGCGGCGACTTCTACGCTCGTGGCCACCTCCAGACCCTGGCTCGCGTGCTGGGTGTCGAGGCGGACCCGCTGCTGGATCAGTACGCCGAGTTGTACGCCCATGCGCCGATCGACCCCCGTCGGGTCTTCGAGGCCGACCTGGCCACCGGCGGCAGCGGCTCGATCAGGGGGACGCGGGGCGGACCCAACTGGTCGGTGCTCATCGCCGCAGTGATGACCGTGGTGCTGATCTGGTCCGTGGCTCGTCTGATCACCGACAACCCGGCTGCCATCGAGCCGGAAGCACCTCGGCTCAACCCCAGCGGTGGCTTGAACAGCGGCGCTTCAGTGGCCCCGGAGGTTCCGGTGGTCCTGACTGCTGCGGGTGGGGGAGCGCGGGTGATCGTGCGCAACGGCAGCGAGGTTGTCTTCAACGGTCCGATCGCCTTCGGCCAGACCACCACCTTGCAGGTCTCGCCCCCGATCCGGATCAGCACCACCGACGGTTCACTGCGGGTTAGCGTCGACGGCGATGACCGAGGAGCGATGGGGGAGACCGGCCAGGAGGCGCAGGCGACGTACGTCGTGCGCTGAATCACCCCTACCGGTGTCGTCGGCTTTCGGCGTAGACCCGCCGTTGCAGGCATACTCAATAGCCTCATGACGACTCCTGCGCCCCCCGAATCCGACCTGCTCGCCGTCTCCATGCTCACCTTGGGCTGTGCCCGCAACGAGGTGGACTCCGAGGAGTTGGCCGGCCGCCTGGCCGCTGGTGGGTTCCGACTGGTCGACGATCCGGCCGAAGCGGACACCGTCATGGTGAACACCTATGGCTTC
>CBDTZB010000518.1:0-2522 GCA_965364795.1 uncultured Nocardioides sp. | reverse complement strand
ACGACATCCCCGACCGCGAACACATCGTGCACACGCACGCATCGGTCACCCGTCGCCAGCAGATCTTCGGTTACACCCACGAGGAACTACGCATCTTGCTGACCCCCATGGACAACACCGGGGGAGAGGCACTCGGTTCGATGGGAACCGACAGTCCGATCGCTGCCCTCAGCGACAAGCCGCGACTGCTGTTCGACTACTTCGCGCAGCTCTTCGCGCAGGTCACCAATCCTCCGCTGGACGCGATCCGGGAAGAGCTGGTGACGTCGCTGAACGGCACCATCGGCCCCGAGGCCAACCTGCTGAACCCGACACCGGCCTCGTGCCGACAGGTCGTGCTGCCGTTCCCGGTCATCTCCAACGACGACCTGGCCAAGATCCGGCACATCAACCGCGACGGGGACATGCCGGGCTTCATCACCCACGTCTCGCGCGGCTTGTATGACGTGGAGGGTGGCGGCGACGCCATGGCCGTGCGGATCGAGGAGATCTGTCGCGAGGTCAGTGAAGCCATCGCCGACGGAGCGCGCATCATCGTGCTCTCCGATCGTCATTCCACCGCCGAGCTGGCACCCATCCCTTCGCTGTTGCTCACCGGGGCGGTGCACCACCACCTGGTGCGCGAGAAGACCCGCACCCAGGTCGGGCTCCTCGTCGAGGCTGGCGATGTGCGCGAGGTTCACCACGTGGCACTGCTGGTCGGCTACGGCGCGGCCGCCGTCAACCCTTACTTGGCGATGGAGTCTGTGGAGGACCTCGCTCGTGAGGGCTACTACGTCAAGGTCGACCAGGAGCAGGCGGTTGCCAACCTGATCAAGGGACTCGGCAAGGGCGTGCTGAAGGTGATGTCCAAGATGGGTGTCTCCACGGTTGCCTCCTACACCGGTGCCCAGATCTTCGAGATCGTCGGGCTCTCCCAGAACGTCGTCGACAAGTACTTCACCGGCACGACCAGCAAACTCGGTGGTATCGAGCTCGACGTGATCGCCGAGGAGGTGGCCCAACGGCACGCCTCGGCGTACCCACGCGGCGGCATCCTGCCGGCCCATCGCGAGCTTGAGGTGGGTGGCGAGTACCAATGGCGTCGTGAAGGTGAGCCCCACCTCTTCGACCCTGAGACGGTCTTCCGCCTCCAGCACTCGACTCGTTCGGGCCGCTACGACGTGTTCAAGCAGTACACCGCCGCGGTGGACGATCAGTCCGCGCGTCTGATGACCCTGCGTGGGCTCTTCACCTTCAAGGACGCCGAGCAGACCGGCCGCCCCTCGATCCCCATCGAGGAAGTTGAGCCGATCAGCGAGATCGTGAAGCGATTCGCAACCGGCGCCATGTCCTACGGATCGATCAGCCAGGAAGCACACGAAACCCTGGCGATCGCGATGAACCGTCTCGGCGGCAAGTCGAACACCGGAGAAGGGGGCGAGGACGCGGAGCGTCTCTACGACCCCGAGCGTCGCAGCTCCATCAAGCAGGTCGCTTCAGGTCGCTTCGGTGTCACCTCGGAGTACCTCACGAACGCCGACGACATCCAGATCAAGATGGCTCAGGGCGCCAAGCCCGGCGAAGGTGGGCAACTGCCCGGCAACAAGGTGTACCCCTGGGTCGCCAAGACCCGGTATTCCACGCCTGGTGTCGGGCTGATCAGCCCGCCGCCTCACCACGACATCTACTCGATCGAGGATCTTGCTCAGCTGATCCACGACCTGAAGAACGCCAACCCGGCAGCGCGGGTCCACGTGAAGCTGGTTTCCGAGGTCGGTGTCGGCACCGTGGCCACAGGAGTTTCCAAGGCGCACGCCGATGTTGTCCTGGTCTCCGGCCACGACGGCGGCACCGGCGCGTCACCGCTGACGTCGCTCAAGCACGCGGGTGGCCCCTGGGAGCTCGGCCTGGCCGAGACCCAGCAGACGTTGCTCCTCAACGGTCTGCGCGACCGGATCGTCGTCCAGACCGACGGGCAGCTCAAGACGGGCCGCGATGTTCTTATCGCCGCCCTGCTCGGCGCCGAGGAGTACTGCTTCGCCACCGCACCGTTGGTCGTTTCTGGCTGCATCCTGATGCGGGTCTGTCACCTTGACACCTGCCCAGTCGGCGTTGCGACGCAGAACCCGGTCCTCCGCGAGCGCTTCACCGGCAAGGCCGAGTACGTCGTGAACTTCTTCGAGTTCATCGCTCAAGAGGTCCGAGAACTGCTGGCGGAACTCGGTTTCCGCACCATCGATGAGGCGATCGGCCAGGTCGGCAGCCTCGACGTGGCTGACGCGGTGAACTACTGGAAGGCCTCCGGGCTGGACCTGACCCCGATCCTGCACGCGCCGGACAAGGGCAAGTTCCCCGACCAGGACCTGCGGTGCACCAAGACCCAGGACCACGGCCTCGAGAAGTCGCTGGATGTCACCGAATTGCTTCCCTTGGTGCAGCCCGCCCTCGAATCCGGGGATCCCGTTCGTGCCCAGGTAGCGATCCGCAACGTGCACCGCACCGTGGGGACCATCGTGGGTCACGAGATCACCAAGAAGTAC
>CBDTZB010000517.1:0-2523 GCA_965364795.1 uncultured Nocardioides sp. | reverse complement strand
TGCCGAGGTGGGGAGACCTTGCTTGGCTCATAAATGTGCATTGCACATTTATGCAATCGACGGCGCAGCAAAGTCACATCCGGCGCATAGGCCCCGAGGGCCTCAGGCGTCCCTGTGGTGACGCTGACCTGGATCGATCGATCCGTAGTAGATCAGACTTCTGGAGCCCGGCCTAGGGCCAGGCACCAGAATCTTTTGAGCGGAGGCGGCGAGATTTGAACTCGCGAGAGGTTTGACCCTCAACCCGATTAGCAGTCGGGCGCCATCGACCGGACTAGGCGACGCCTCCTCCGCGCCACCGAGATTGCTCTCGACGACGCGAGGACAGGCTACTAGTTGCTCCTCGCAGGTTCCACCGGAGGTCAGCAATAGGCGCTCGTACGCCGCCCGAGGCCTGTCGTACCCCAGTGGCAACGGCGAGCTCGCCCCCGGCCACGAGGATCGAAATAACGATCAGGACCGCCAACAAAGCCAAATGATCGATTACTCGATCATTGGACGTTCCGTGCCCTATGATCGTTTTATGAAGCAATCTGTGCGGTGGGCCTACGACGTCCGGGACCTGGGTGAGGCGCTGCGCCTGGCCCGGACCGAGCGTGGCCTGACCCAGATCGAGTTGGCCGAGCGTCTGGGGGTGGCTCGGATGACGCTCTCGCGGTTGGAGAACGGTGAGTCGGTGAGCATGGAGACCGCGATGCGCGCCCTGTCGGAGTGCGGCTACGCCCTGGCGGTGGCGCCCAAGTTCACGACGCTGCGCATGGACGACAACCCGCCCCCCGCCACCACCACCGAACCAGATGTCGAACCAGCTGTGGAGGTCGAGCGTGGCTAGACGTTCGGATCGCTCGTTGGCGGTGTGGCTGCACGAGACCCACATCGCGACCCTGAGCGAGCCTTCGACCTACCGCTACCGGCTGACCTTCACCCCCGAGGCTCTCGACACCTTCGGTGCCGGCGCCCGGGTGCTGTCCCTCTCGCTTCCGCTGGCTGAGCGTCCGATCGAGGATCACCGCACCGACCCCACTCGTCAACCGGTCTCGGCGTTCCTCGAGGGGCTTCTGCCCGAGGGGAACCTGCGCACCCAGATCGCCACCACCTTGGGTGTGCTGCCGCTGGACAAGATGGCGTTGCTCGCCCAGGTCGGCGCCGAGTGCGCCGGCGCCGTGCGGTTCCTACCCTCCGGCACCGCGCCCTCGACCGGTCGAGTGCGGCCACTGGAGCGAGCCGAGGTCGACCAGCTGGTCACCGACCTCCCCACCTACCGGCTTCCCAAAGGTTCCGCACCGCAGGCCTCCCTGGCCGGCGTCCAGGACAAGGTGCTCCTGACCCGGCTTCCCGACGGCACCTGGGGGTGGCCCCAGGACGGAGCGGCTTCCTCGCATCTGATCAAACCCGAACCCAGCGGCAATCAGGCGCTGGCCCACCTGGTACAGACCGAGGACTGGGCGATGCGGGTCGCGGCTGCCGCTGGGCTGCCGGCCGCCCACACCGAGCTGGAGACCTTCGCCGGCCGGGAGGCGATCGTGGTGACCCGCTACGACCGGCTGCCCGGAGGGCGACGGATCCACCAGGAGGACTTCTGCCAGGCGCTGAGTCTGGACCCGCAGGCCAAGTACGAGAGCCACCCCGAAACGAAGGCTCGCGGCTCGCGGCTGAAACGGCTCACCGCGATCGCAGCACCCCGAGCACTGGACCCCGACCAGTTCCGGCGCGACCTGTTGCGGCTGGTGAGCTTCAACGTCGTCATCGGCAACGGCGACGCGCACTCCAAGAACTACTCCATTCTCCTGGGCACACGCGGTGAGGTGTCCTTGGCACCGCTCTACGACACCGCCCCGGTGCACTACCTCGTCTCAAGGTTCAACAACACCGGCCACATCCTCAACGGGCGCGCCAACCTCGACTGGGTAGACATCGATGACCTCGTCACCGAGGCCGTCTCATGGGGCATGGGCAAGAAGCGCGCCCGGGAGACCGTTACCGACACCCTGGCTGCGACCTGGGAGGCCGTCCACCGCCACGATATGCCCGAGGGCACCGAGGCTGTGCTGGTGAACTTGGAGAAGCTGTGGGTTCGCCGCTCCTGGCGCCCCGCCACTACCTGAAGCCCTGCCCCCAGCACCGGCACCGGCACCGGCACCAGGGACACTCCCTGTCAGAGCCGCCGGAGCCCGTGCCCGGACTGGAGCCGACGCTGCAGGTCGCGGACGAATTCTTCTCGATCTCCGGCCAGCGCCGCGACCGGAACGGTGGTCTGGGCGTCCTCTCCCAGACGGAGCACCACGCACGCGACACCCTGCGGGCTGGTGGTGACGACCTCACGCACCTCGGTCCAGGACGCCGACCGGACACCGGCACCGCGCAGCAGGCGGACGTCGTACCCCTGTGCGGTCAGGGTGACCACGCTGGCCCGCGACCGCAGCCACCAGGCCGTGCCGCTGAGGGTGACCAGGCCCAGCAGAGCAAGCAACACCGGAACCACGGCCGGCACGCTGATCAGGGCGCCGAGCGCGAAGACCACCA
>CBDTZB010000516.1:0-2528 GCA_965364795.1 uncultured Nocardioides sp. | reverse complement strand
CCATCTCGTGGGTCCGGCCGTCGCGTCCCACGAAGGAGACCGACACCGTCTCGAAGCCTTTGTGGCGCTGCATCTGGGCGTAAAGGGCGTATGCATGTCGGTCCGCGTCGGTCAGATCGACTGAGTCGGTGAACAGCGTCAGCAGGGCGCGTGGCCACAACCGTCGAGCGAGCACGACGTTGACCTGAACACCCATCACCACAATCACCGCGGCGACATAGATCAATCCGATCAGACCTAGGACGAGCCCGAAGGTGGCGTTCATGTTGCTGGTTCCGGCGAGCACCTTGGTGGCGTAAGACGCTCCGGCCCACTGCAGGAGTTGCAGTCCCGCCGCCACGAAGAACGCCCCCGGCGCTGCCCTGCCAAAGCGGTGGGATCGTGGGGCGGCCAGTCGTAGCAATCCAGTGAGAACTAGCCCCACGATGAGAAACGTTCCCAGCCGGATCATCCATCGCTGAAGGCCCGCGAACTCCATGCCCAATGACGTGGTGTCGCTTGCCGTCACGGTGGCGGAGAAGATCGACACCGCCAGGACCGCCAACCCGGCAAGACCCAACAGGACCAGGCTCTTGATCCGCTGCCGCACTGGGTTCGGTCGGCTGTTGCGCGGCACCGACCAGGCGGTGGCCATGATGTTCTGGGTGGCCTGACCCAATCCGATCGCACCGTACGACGCGGCCAGGACACCGACGACCACGGCGGACCTCGATCCAGTCAGCCCCTCGGGGCGACCCAGTTGGTCGCCGATGATCGGGAACTGGCTCAGAGCTGAGTTGAGCACCGAGGCTTGGAGTTCCGGGTTGCCCTGGAGAAGGAAGCCCAGGATCGAGGAAGCGAGCAGGAGCAGCGGGAAGATCGCGATGAACGCGTAGTAGGTCAGGGTCGCGGCGAGGTAGTTCCCCTGATCGTCAAAGAACTTGTAGAGGACGGCCAGCGGGAAGCCGAAGGCGGTACGTCGCCGCTGCGCCCGGTCCGCAGCCCCGATCAGACCCATCTGGGCTCCTGAGCGACGATCTCGTGAAGCTTCATGGGAACGTCAGGTTCCCGTCGTCGTCAATCTCAAAGAAGGCGATCTTCGTCGGGTTCTCGGCTTCGTCGGCGGCTAGGGAGACGGCGATCTTGTTGGTGGCGTTGCGGGCTACGTCGAGCACGACCTCAACCGCTTCCGCGGGGCTGAGGTGTGCCCGGACGGCTTCTAGGTCGCCGGGGCGAATGGAGGCAGGAGTCCAGATGATCGCGTCGGCGAGACCGAGGGCGGCCTTGGTCCGATCGTTCAAGGAGCTTGCCCGGTAGTGGTCGACGTCGGCGAATGTCTCCGCGTTCGCACCCTGCTCCACCGCCGCCAGGCTGCGGCGCGACATACACAAACGGCATTCGTGTTGACGGGCACCGCGCAGACGGATCAACTCGGTGGTCAGGTCGTCGAGCACCCGAAGCCTGGCGACCGCACGCATGAAACTCTCGATCACTGGCCAGGCGTCCTCGACCGGGCGGACCGGGGCCTCGAACCACTCGTCGTCACCGAAGATCGCGTCCAGGGCAGCCCGAACGCGCGGCCCGTAGTCGGCGACGAAGACCATCTGCGTGGCCGAAACGAACTGCCGGCCGAGTTCGGAGGTCCAGTCGGTCCGGATCGTGTCGTCGATGGTGGACACATCGACCGCGAATTGCTCGGCGAAAGCGATGACCCCCTCGTGCGGCACAGCCACCAACCCGGCCCCCGGCAGAGGCGTGAGTTCAACAGCGTTCGCAGTGGCCGCCCGCATCGATTCGAACACACTCTGGTTCAGATCTGTGGGACGAACGCGCACCATCTCAGTGAGCGCGGCGGCAGCGTCTGGCGCATAGACCGACAGCGCAGTAGCACCGCCGATCCCCCATGAGTCAGACATCCGACCAGTATGAAGCACGCCTGAGGGCCTTGTGCATCGAGTAGTTGAACCTTTGCGTAGCTGTTCATCAGCTTCGCGGGCCAGGGTGCGATGTCGCCGCGGCCACTAGAGTCCTGGCCATGGTGACGAGCGAGATGCCCAGGCAGATTCCGCTCCGATCGGGATTCGGCGCCGACACCACGGCGGCGGATGCTCTCGCGGGCGTCGACCTCACCGGTTGCACCGCGCTGGTCACCGGGGGCTACTCCGGTATCGGACTCGAACTGGTCCGCGCCCTGACCGGCGCAGGGGCGGAGGTCCTGATCCCCGCCCGACGACCCGATGAGGCCAGCCGCGCCCTCTCCGGAATCTCGGGGGTGCAGGTCGATCAGATGGATCTGGCCGACCTCGACCAGATTCGGGAGTACGCCGATCAGGTGGTCAGCAGCGGACGAACGCTCAACCTGGTGATCACCAACGCCGGGGTCATGGCGTGCCCGGAGTCGCGTACGCCGCACGG
The DNA here is from genome assembly GCA_965364795.1 of uncultured Nocardioides sp. Classification (GTDB taxonomy): domain Bacteria; phylum Actinomycetota; class Actinomycetes; order Propionibacteriales; family Nocardioidaceae; genus Nocardioides. Next base: position 134 of record CBDTZB010000516.1, on the reverse strand, counting down.
CTGGGAGAGCCAGTTCGCCACCAACCACCTCGGTCACTTCGCGCTCGTCAACCGGTTGTGGCCGGCCCTCGCTGACGGTGCCCGCATCGTCAGCGTCTCCTCCTCAGGCCACCACTACTCCCCGATCCGGTGGG
>CBDTZB010000515.1:0-2531 GCA_965364795.1 uncultured Nocardioides sp. | reverse complement strand
CGTCAATGAGGCAAGCGTGGGCGTCGTCGAAACAACGGCACCCGAAGGCGGGGCGGCGGCCCGCATTGGTGATGCGGAGGAAACCGTCAACAAGGTTGCCTGCACCGTTCTGAATGGCCAGTGGACCATGAGCGGCGGAGATGAGGAGGGCGCGAAGGTGGCTGTGACTGCCACAGAGGATCGCGCCACCGTGCAGTCCGCCAGCGTCGTTCTCAGCGACGGCACCGTGGCGAGCATGTCCGGGGACAGTGGCAGTGCCACCATCGCCTGGGACGGAGAGACGTTCACCCTCACGGGTACGGGCGAGGTGATTGACCTCAACAACCCTGCTGAGCCTGACGATGAAGCGACCGAGGGCGAGTTCGTGATCACGGCAACCTGTCGGGGCTGACCAAGGACGCCGGCAGTCCCGTCGATCTGAATTCGCGGTAATGGCCATGAATATCCACCAAGGACATTCTTGTGGCAGCTTTGACTTCCCCTTCAGCTTTTAGGTGCCCCCACTTCCACGAATGTGCGCGTCCTGAGATAGCGTGAGCGCCGTAATGCTGTATAGCGGTGTTTTGTTGCGGGGTTTCCTCTCGATGGAAGACCATTGCAAGGGGAAAACCTGATGGCGCACTCACAACAAAGTCACCGTTCGTGGTCGCACGCGATCACCAGTCTGGCCGCCACGCTGTCGCTGGTGGTTGCGATGATCTCACTGCCCACCATGCCGGCGTACGCCGATGGCCCCGGGCTGATCCTCGAGAAGTCGGGTTCCACAAGGGTGTTGGCGGGTGATCCTGCGTCGTACACGCTGACAGCGAGCAACCCCGACCAGGTGGGCGCCGTCCCCGAGTACAACGTGTCGTTCCGCGACGAACTGCCTGTCGGTGTCACTTACCAGCCCGGGTCATCGACCCCGACCGCGGCGGGAGAGCCGACCATCTTCGTCGACCCCGTCGACAAACACCAGACCCTGATCTGGGACAACGTCTTCGACCTCCCGGTCGGCGCGACGGAGGCGATCAGCTTCAACGTTGAGATCGACGGCACCGTCCACCTCGTGGGTTCGACGTTCACCAACACCGGCAACGTCTACGCCAACGTCGACCCGCGCACCATCGCGAAGTTCGACGGCAATGGCGACCCGACCGAGGGTTACAGCGAATCGGCCACCACCGACCCGGTCGCCACCTCCATCACCGCGATCGAGATCGACAAGGCCGAGCCCGGCGCTGAGGGGGAACTGCTTCGCGGTATCCACACCCAGGCGACGATCTACACCCTGACCATCCGCAACAACGGCACGGCACCCACCACCGGGGTCAGCGTCGTCGACTACCTGCCCGCCGGCCTGGAGTTCCTGGGATGTGGTGACGTCGACAACAGCGCCGATGTCGAGTACCCCGGGGCGCCCACGCTCGACGCCATCGACGACGTCGCCGACAACTGCCTGACGCCGCTCAGCGTCACCACGGTCCTCGACCCACCCGACAAGGACCCGGGGGTCTACACCAGGGTCGAATGGACGCTCGGCAGCATGGCCGCCGGGGCCGTCGAAACCATCGAGTACGCCGCTGGCATCCCCCAGAAGTTCAACACCATGGTCTTCCCGGACGAGGCGCCAACGCCGGAGAGCCTCGGCCAGGCCGCAAACCTGAACAACAACACCGGTGACTCGACCCGCGAGATGGGGACCGAATCGGAATACCTCAACTACGCCGAGACGTCGGGCACCTACACCGGCGATGTTGCGCCCAACACCAGCCTCGCAGTCAGTGACACAGCCGAATACGTCGTCACCTCGGAGGACGTGGCCCTCCAGAAGAGTGTCTCCCCCGAAGCCTTCACCGGTGGCGGGGTCGCGACCTTCACACTGTTCGTCTCGCTCTCGGAGTACGCAGACGCCTCCAACATCGTCCTCACCGACCACCTGCCCGACGGCATGTGTCCGCTGAGCACCACCGAGAACCACGCGCCCGGCTCCCCCGCCGAGTGCGCCCCGGGCGCCGGCTTCGACCCGACGGGTGCGAGCTTCGCCAGCGTCACCGCCAACGATGACGGCACCTACGACATCGTCTTCACACCGGTCGCAAGCTCCGCCGACGGCACCGTCACCGTGACCTTCCAGGCCCGGATGCGCACGGTCTACGGCAGCAACGGTCTGCCCACGGTCTCCGGCGACGACTTCACGAACATGGTGCAACTGGCCGGAGTCTCGATCCCGACCCCCGGGATCACGCCGACGCCGGACAGCGGGGACGTCAACGTGGTCGACGCCTCGTCCGCGGCGCTGAGCACCGACAGCCCGGTCCTCGACAAGAAGATCCAGCCCGATGCCACGCCGTACGCGTGCTCCACCGACCCCGCGGCCTACATCAACCCCGGCGACGACCCGGGCGCAGACCTGAGCTTCGCCGAGGGCTCGCGGGTGTGCTTCAGCCTCAGGCTGGACTTCTCCCCGACCAACTCCACCCGCAGCCCGTCACTGACCGACTTCCTCCCGGACTACCTCACCTACGAGGACGGCAGCGCGGTGATCAGCG
>CBDTZB010000514.1:0-2539 GCA_965364795.1 uncultured Nocardioides sp. | reverse complement strand
GCACAGTAAGAGGCCTCTGATCGTGTGCGCCTTGGGCATGGCGCACTCGGGGTGACCGGTGCCACACTGAAGCCTCGACGTCGGCGTTCGTCCGATGTTGGGAGCACCTTCAGCCCGTGCACCACCACGCAAACTCTTGGGGACGTGACGCATGTCGATTTCAGAACACCCGGGCACGCCGCAGACCGAAGGCCCCGCAGTAGCCTCCGGGCTCGGCCGCCGCAGCTTCATCGGGTACGTCGTCGCGGGAGCCACCCTCGTCACCGCCGCCGACCTCAGCCTCGCGAGAACGGCCAGCGCGTCCGCGGCCATCCCCTCGGGACCTCAGATCCCTGAGCTCTACGACCTCGAGGACCTTCAGACCGACGCCGCGCTTCCCACCTCGGCCATGATCAGCGTGCGGGTCAACGAGGACGGCACCGCATCCTTCGCCCTGCCCCGCGCCGAGGTCGGCCAGGGCATCACCACCTCGACGGCGATGATCATCGCCGAGGAGCTCGACCTGCCTGTCGAGAAGGTCAAGGTCACGTTGGCCCCGGCCCGCCCCGAGTTGATGTTCAACCAACTCACCGGTGGCTCCAACACCAGCGTCTCGACCTACACCCCCATCCGGGTTGCAGCCGCGATCGCGCGCAACGCCCTCCTCGCTGCGGCCGGCGCGCAGTTCGGGTACGCCGCGGACCGGCTCACCACCAAACAGGGCATCATCACCGCCCCCGACGGCCAGACCACGACGTACGGCGCGATCACGCGTCAGGCCGCCGCGTTCGTCACCAAGACCGTCGAGGTGACCCTGAAGAGCAGTGAGGAGTTCACCGTCCTGGGTCGTCCGCAGAACCGTGACGACGCGCTGGCCGCGGTCACGGGTCAGAAGGACTACACGATGGACCTGAAGAACCGTCGCGCCAAGCCCACCATGGTCTGCCGCCCGCCGACGCTGAACGGCTCCCCCAAGAGACTGCGCAACCGCAAGAAGATTCTGAGCATGCCGGGCGTCAAGCAGGTAGCCGTGATCGACACCGGCGTCGCGGTGCGCGCCTCCACGTTCGGTCAGTGCATCGACGCCATCCGCAGGATGAAGGTCGACTGGAACCCCGGCAGCGTCGAGGGGGAGAACGACAAGACGATCCTGGCTCGACTGCGCAAGGCCGAACTTCCGATGGCCGTCCCGAAGGTCGCGCTGCTCGCGGAGCAGATCGACCAGGACTTCGTCTTCACCTTCCGCAGCAGCGCCGCCCTGGAGCCGTACTGCGCCATCGCGGACGTCCGCAAGGACCGGGCCGAGATCTGGGCCGGCCTCAAGGTCCCGATCCTGGCTCAGCAGAACATCGCCAAGATCGTCGGACTGCCGCAGGACAAGGTCAAGGTCAATGTCGTCACCTCCGGCGGTTCCTTCGGGCACAAGCTGTTCGGCGACCACGCCATCGAGGCCGCCAAGATCTCCAAAGCCATGGGCAAGCCGGTACGCCTGATGTGGCACCGCGCCGACGAACCGCGGCAGGGCCGCCTCCACCCCATGGTCACCTCGCGGATCCGCGCGACGATGCTGGCCGGGCAGGTGCTCTCCTTCGAGCAGCGCAACACCAGCGTCGTCACCGACTTCAGCCACGGACTTGGCGAGATCATCACCCAGACCATTGATGAGACCCCCGTCGCGCCGCAGCTCGGCGGCTTCGGGTTCTCGCAAACGATCTTCGCCCTCACCCAGGAGTTGCCCTACAACTTCGGCCTCGTCACCCAACTCCTCAACGAAACCGACGACCGGTTCAACACCGGCAGCATGCGCAACATCTACTCGCCGGACACCGCGGTGGCCAGCGAACTGGTGATCGACATGATGGCCAAGAAGGCTGGCATGGATGCGCTGGAGTTCCGGCTCAAGCACATCAAGAACACCAAGGTGCGCAAGGCTCTGGAGAAGGTCGCCGAAGAGGGCAACTGGGGTCGCAAGATGCCGGCCAACATGGCGCAGGGCATCGCCGTCCACAGCGAGTACAAAGGCGCCACCGCGGTCCTCGTCGAGATCGACAACCGACCGGCGACGGTCAACCGCAAGATTCGCAACGCCGTCACCGGTCCGCGGGTCACCAAGGCTCACCTCGCGGTCGACGCGGGGTTGGTGCTGAACCCCCGCGGCCTGGAGGCGCAGATGCAGGGTGGCTTCATGGACGGCCTGGCCCTGACGCTGACGAGCAGTTGTCACCTCATGGACGGCCGCTTCATCGAAGCCAGCTGGGACAACTACTTCTACACGCGCCAGTGGAATGTGCCCAAGGACCTACAGATCCACATCTTGAAGGGCGAATCGGATCAACCCGGAGGAGCCGGCGAAGCTGGGGTGCCCGCCGCGGCGGCTGCGGTTGCGTGCGCGTACGCCCGAGCAACCGGAACGGTCCCCACCGTCTTCCCGATCAACCACGGCAAGGTGTCGTTCAAACCCAAGTCGTTCATCCCGCCCGTACCCCCGTCGCCGTCCAACGGCCTGCGGTTCGCCCGCTGAGGACTGGAGAAAAACAATGCCTAAGCAAACCTTCATCCT
>CBDTZB010000513.1:0-2551 GCA_965364795.1 uncultured Nocardioides sp. | reverse complement strand
GATGATTCCCAAGCCGCAACCCGAACCGGCCCAACCCGAACTGACCGAGCCACTGCCCTTCCGGGTGCGCCCTCCGATGCCGCAGGCCGTCGCGGAGCCGACGCCCCACCTCGATGAGGCTCCCGCCCCCGAGAGGCCCCTAGGGCCCACCGGGCGCCCGATGCCCGACCTGCCCGAGCCGCGCGTACTCACCGAGCACGGCAACGCCCGCGTCATCTCGATGTGCAACCAGAAGGGTGGGGTCGGCAAAACGACCACCACCATCAACCTCGGCGCCTCATTGGCGGAGTACGGCCGCAAGGTCCTGCTCGTCGATTTCGACCCGCAGGGCTCCCTCTCGGTGGGACTGGGCCTGAACCCGCACGAGATGGACCTGACCATCTACAACCTGCTGATGCAGAAGGACGTCGAACTCGAAGACGTCGTGGTCCCGACCGGGGTCGAGGGCATGGACCTACTGCCCTCCAACATCGACCTGTCGGCGGCCGAGGTGCAGCTGGTGCACGAAGTCGCCCGTGAGCAGACCCTGCAGCGCCTCCTGGCGCCTGCTCTCGAGCTGTACGACGTCATCCTGATCGACTGCCAGCCGTCGTTGGGCCTACTGACCGTCAACGCGTTGACCGCCTCCGACGGCGTCATCGTGCCCCTGGAATGCGAGTACTTCGCCTTGCGCGGCGTCGCGCTGCTGAAGACCACGATCGACAAGGTGCGTGAGCGCCTCAACCCCAAGCTCGAGATCGACGGCGTGCTGGGCACGATGTTCGACGGCCGGACCCTGCACGGGCGCGAGGTCATGGAACGCCTGGTCCAGGCCTGGGGCGACCAGGTCTTCCACACCGTGATCCGTCGGACCGTGAAGTTCTCCGACTCCACCGTGGCCGGGGAGCCGATCACGTCCTACGCCTCGAGTTCCGCCGGAGCTGAGGCCTACCGTCAGCTCGCCAAGGAGGTGCTGGCCCGGTGTCTCGACGTGTGAGCCTTCCGGCCGCTGACGATCTCTTCCGCCCGACCGGCAAGGAGTCGACCGTACCCAAGCGGGTGCGGGCTGTTCCCGATCAGCCGACCACGACGGAAGAAGACAACGCCGCGGCGGCGCGTAAGCCGAGTGGCCGCATCCGTCACGACGAGAAGATGACGGTCTACGTCACCTCCGATGAGCTCCTCGACATCGAGGACGCCCGCCTGATGCTGCGTCGTCACCAGGGCATGGCCGTGGACCGCGGCCGCCTGGTGCGCGAGGCGGTGGCAATGGTGATCTCTGACTACGTCGCCAACGGTGACGACAGCGCCCTGGTGCGCCGACTGACCGAGGAATGACCACCCGCGTCAGAGACAACCCAGCGGTGGCCATGGGCGGAGAAGCCGGCGCCGAGACCCCTGCCTTCGCCCTACGGTTGGACAACTTCGAAGGCCCTTTCGACCTGCTGTTGTCGTTGATCTCCAAGCACAAACTCGACATCACCGAGGTGGCGCTTTCGCGCGTCACCGATGAGTTCATCGCTCACGTCAAGGCCGGCGGTCCCGTCTGGGACCTCGAGCAGACCACGTCGTTCCTGCTCGTCGCCTCCACCTTGCTGGATCTGAAAGCGGCTCGGCTACTGCCCCAAGGCGATGTCGAGGACGAGGAGGATCTGGCTCTGCTGGAGGCTCGCGATCTGTTGTTCGCCCGATTGCTCCAGTACAAGGCCTTCAAGCTCGTCGCAGGGGTGTTCGAGGAACGTCTTGCGGTCGAGTCGCTGCGCCACCCCCGCTCGGTGAGCCTCGAAGAACGGTTCGCGAACCTGCTGCCGGAGGTGTTGATCGGCATCGGGCTCGACCAGTTCGCGGCTTTGGCGGCCAAGGCCATGGAGCCGGCGCCCGTTCTGGAACTCTCGCTCCAGCACATCCACGCCGCGAAGGTCAGCGTCAAAGAGCAGGCTGGCATCGTGGTGGACCGGCTGCGCCGCAGCGGAACCCTGACCTTCCGCGCCCTATGTGGGGACTCACCTGACCGGTTGACCACCGTCGCTCGGTTCCTGTCGCTGTTGGAACTCTTCCGTGAGGGGGTCGTCTCCTTCGAGCAGGTCGTCGCCCTGGGCGAACTCACGGTCCGCTGGACCGGCGACGACGAAGCACCCATCGAGATCACCGACGAGTTCGACGGTCAGCCGCCGCTGGACGCCGGCGATGCCGACCCCGAGACCACTCCCGAGGAGGAGCCCTCATGAACGATGAAGTGACCGACAGCGAGTCCCTGGACCTTCGTGTCGCCGACCTGCGTCCCGCCCTGGAAGCGGTGCTGATGGTGGCCGACCAGACCCTCGACGAGGCCAGCCTCGCCACGGCAGTGGGTTATCCGGTGATCGAGGTGCTCGATGCACTCAATGGGCTGGCTGCCGAGTACACCGAGCAGGGTCGCGGTTTTGATCTGCGCAACGTCGGCGGTGGCTGGAGGTTCTACACCCGCGAGGAGTTCGCGCCGATCGTGGAGGGCTTCGTCCTTGAAGGCCAACGCGCGCGACTGACCCAAGCGGCGCTCGAGACGTTGGCGGTGGTCGCCTACAAGCAGCCC
>CBDTZB010000512.1:0-2556 GCA_965364795.1 uncultured Nocardioides sp. | reverse complement strand
CGGTTCGGTGAGGTGTCGCTGAGCGTGACGGTGATGGTCTCGCTGGCGGAGTAGCCGAGGTCCACGCTCCCGGTCGAGAACGTGTAGGTGTCGGGCACGTTCGCGGTGAAGGTTTCGTTCCGCTCGCTGCTGCTCACCCGAACCGTCGCCGGGTCGCCGTTGGTGTCCACGGTGATGCTCCACGACACGCGGGTGCCGTTCACGTCCGGGTCGATGCGCACGATGTGGCCCGAGACCAGCGGACCGTAGGTCTGCACGGACCTCTCCTCGGAGCGCTCGCACTCGTTGGCCTCGTTGCAGACCTCGAGATAGCCGGTGTGCCGTCGATCGTTGTCCGGCACGTCAAGGGTGATGCTCTGAGCCCCTCGTGCCTCTCGTTCGAACCGCACCACACCGTCGATGTAGGCCCTGACCGTGGACCGGGCGCCCCGGGACTCAGGCACGGTGAACTGAGCGCGCGCCTGGTTGTTCGCCCCGGTGGGGTTCAACTCCCAGGCGCCCCACGCTGCGGGTCTACCGACTGCCGAGTAGGTGCTGCCGGGGCCGGTGCTGGTGAGCCCCTGACCGTTCTTGTTCACCGCTCGCACCTTGTAGGTGTAGGTCGTCCCGTCGTAGACGATGCCTTCGTTGGCGCAGGTGGTGGCGGTCTGGTTGCTGCAGCCAGGAAGGGGTACGCCGTTGCGCAGCACCGTGTAACGCACCGGGGCCGGGCCGTTGGGGTCCACCGCGACCCACCGGAGGCTGACCGCACCGCTGCTGCCCGCGGTGACCTCAGGGGTCACCTCAGGGGCCTGCGGCGTCCCGGGTTGTCCGATGGACTGCCAGGTGTCGGACGTGCGGTAGTCGCCGATGTCGAGTTTGTTCTCCGCCGCCACCGAGAAGTCGTAGGCCCTGTTGTTGTCCAAGTTCGTGACGCGAATCTTGGTCTGCCGCGTCGTCAGACGGTTCTCCCGGCCCGCGACGCTGACGTGGTAGCGGACGATCGCGGACGACTGGGTCGTCGGCGGGGCCCACGAGAAGGTGATCTCCCCATCGCCCTCCTCGATCAGGGTGATGGGACCGACCAGGCCCGGGGCAACGTCGGGGGTGACTTCCCTCGAGGGCGGGCTCGGCTCCGACCAACCGAGGGCGTTGTGGGCGCGGACCTGGAACTGGTAGCCGCGCCCGTTGGTGAGCCCTCGGATCTCGCACGCCGTGGTCGGGCACACGGTGGGCGCCCCACCGCCGACGGGACGCACGTCGTAGCGATCGATCGGCGCGCCGTTCGCCTCGGGAGCCCGCCAGGTCAGGGACGCCTCCGCATCGCGGACCGCGTTGCCCGGCACCGGTGCGGACGGGGCGTCAGGCACGTCGAGGATCTCCAGAGCGATGGTGCCGGCGACCTGCCGCTCCGGACCGGCGTCACCGGCCACATCGCTGACCACGACCTCGAACTGCGCGAGCCCGTCGACCTGTGGACCGGCGGTGATCGTCACCTCCGAGCCGGACTCCGAGATGGTGGCGTCGAGGGAGGTCGTCTGTCGTGCCGACACCACGGTCGGTTCGGGGTTCGGCACCCCTGGCCGTAGGTAGTCGGCCAGATCGAGCGTCCGCGACTCCCCTGCCTGGAGGTCCTCGATCCGGATCGGGCTCAGCGAGGGCGAGGGTGCCTTCACCACCTCGATCTCCAGCAGGCCGGGTTCGCTTCCCCCCGAGGTCACCTGGAGTACGGCGGTCGCCCCGGTCGGGGCCTGCCCGTCGGCAGCGACCTCGATCACGCCTCCTTGCGGCGCGATGATGTTCAACCCGGCGGTGGACGTGGACCAATCAGCTTCAAAGACGAGGGAGGCGGCGTCGTCCGGGTCGGGGGTGATGACGTGGCACAGCGCGGCCACATCGAGAGAGATGGTCTGTCCCTGAGCGATTTCGATGGCGTCGTTGGGGCATCTCAGGATGGGTCGCTCGACCCCGATCTGCACCGGAACCGAGACGATCGCGGTCATCCCTTCCGGGTCGTCGACCGAGGTCCCGGTGGTGACCTCCAAAGCGATCGCTGCGGGGCCGGCGTACTGCTTGGCCGCGGTCAGGGAGAAACGGGCCGTGTCGGTGATGGAGCCGGCCAGCCCTTCGACCGGGGACGGGTAGATCCGGTTCTTCAAAGTCAGCTGAACCGGCCCCCCGGACGGGTCGGCGACGTAGTCGTCGAGGTCGAAGCTTCGGGTCTCACCGGGATCCAGGGAAACTGCTGCACCCGGTCGTAGGTAGGGCGCCCCCTGGTCCAGCGGCGGAACGAACACCGACGCGCTGGCGGTGCCGCCGTCGGCGTCGGTCACCCGGAAGGGCACGACCTGAGGCTCGGAGCCGCGTTGGACGGTGATCTCGCCACCGTCGACGCTTGTGCTCAGGTCGGCCGGACCGAAGACGTCGGTTACGCGCAGGCGGCTACTGGGACCGTCGGGGTCCAACGCCTCCTCCAGCACGTCCACGGTGACGGTGGCGCCGTCGTCCGCTTCGCCGAAGGCGTCGAAGACGATCGGGGGGTTGTTGTAGGGCTCGCGGACCCGCACCGTGATCGGG
>CBDTZB010000511.1:0-2566 GCA_965364795.1 uncultured Nocardioides sp. | reverse complement strand
ACTGGAAGACCATGCCCACCTCGGCACGCAGGTTCGCCAACTGCTTGCCCTCCTCAGGCAGTGGCTTGCCGTCCAGGGTGATGGTGCCGGTGTCAATGGTCTCCAGGCGGTTGATCGCGCGGCACAGCGTCGACTTGCCTGAACCGGAGGGGCCGATCACGACCACAACCTCGCCACGCTTGACCGTGACGTTGATGTCCTGCAGAACATGCAGGTCGCCGTACCACTTGTTGACACCGTCGAGGACGACGAGTGGCTCCCCGCGATCGGCCTGGATGTCCTCCTGCTGCTGAGCACTCATACCCGGAACCTAGCCTTGCGAGGTCCGGAAGGGCATCACCGCGGTGGGCTGGGTCACAGATCGCGACCCAATCGTGACCTGTCTAGTTGCGCCGTTCAGCGCGTCGAATCGGTCTCGAGGGCGCTGGTGAGGCGCTCGACGAAGTCGGAGCGCAAGAGCTTGTTGGCGGTCACGTTGCGCTGCGCGGTCGAGATGATGACGGTGTCGGAGGCGAGGATCGCGTCGATGAAGTCCTGGTCGTCCTCGGTGTTGCGGTCCCAAAGGAATTGGCCGTCGGCGAAGAGCGGGCGCAGGTTCTCCAGGCCGAAGTAGGTGAAGGAGTCACCGATCAGGGTGGTTCTGCCGGCCAGTGCTGCGTCGGTGTCGGTTCGCCACTTCTGGACGCCGCCGTACTCCTGGTAGTAGTCGTAGGTCTCGCTGTCCGAGGTGGGTACGGCGGGTGCGCCCACGCTGAGTTGGGCCGACGGTGCGGTCTCCGCGGCGGTCAGCCCGATCAGGTCGTTGAGGTCGCTGACCTGGGTGCGGGTGCCCCGATCCACGGTGATCCGGGAGGCCAGCTCCGGACCGAGCTTGGCGGCCAGGGCCTCGGCGTACGTCAGGGAGCCCACGGTGGTCCAGTGGGTGTCCTGCTTCCAGAAGTTCTGGGTTCCTGCGGCGTACTGCTGGGCGAGGGGTTGGCGCAGCGGAAGGAAGTTCGGGTCGCGGAAGCGGTCGAGGACCCGATTCTGCTCACGGATGCCGGCGCGGGTGCACCGTCCGTGGGGAAGGAGGTCGGGGAGTTCGTCGCCCACGATGGCGGACTTGTTCGGGGCCACCGAGAAGACCACGGTCCGTCCAGACCGCTCGATGCGACGGGCGACCAGGGCGAGTCGATCGAGTAGCAGGGCGAAGGCGGGGCCGTCGACGCAGGCTTGGTCGAAGTCCTGGCCGTAGAAGAGGTAGCCGTTCTCGCCGCGCACGACCAACGGGGAGCGCAGCAGCGGGCCGGCGGGGCCCTGAATACGGGGAAGGGTGACCGGTGGGGGCCCGCTGGGTGGGAGAACGCCAAGGAGGTTGAAGTCCGACCAGGCCTTGGCCCGGACGGCCTGTTTGCGAAGCGGCAGGTGGTCGGCAGCCCAGGGGGCCAGTTCAGGCAGCGCCGCGAACCCGTCGGAGACGTCAGGTCGTGCCACGAGAGGACGGTTCTCGAAGGCTTCGGGGCGGAAGCCGAGGGCGTAGCTGCAGAGCGGGCCGAAGACGAACCCGAACGCGACGACAGCGGCGAGCGCGCGTCGGAGCTTCGGCATCGGAATCCTCCGGTGCGCGGGGCTGACTGGGCTGGTCGGGGTCATGGGGGTGGTGTCTCGGCTCATCAGAACTGGAAGTAGAGGAAGGGGCTGAAGGTGCCCGCGATGGCGGCGATGGCGACGTACGGCGAGCTCAGGAACGCGCCGCCACGCAGCGCGATTCGGACCCGATCTGGCCACTCGTCGAGCCCGTCCAGCACGCGGCCGGTGACCCAGTGACCGGGGATCAGGGTGCTGGCCACGACGAGCGCGAGAAGCACCATTTGGAAGGTGCCGATGCCGATCGCGACGTCCGGGTCAAGGCCGAGCAGGGGCTCGCGCAGTAGGTCGGGGCGGAGCATCGCCCCGGCCATCCGCCCGAACTCACTCAGGTCGGCAGCCCGGAACAGGACCCACCCGAAGACGACCAGGACGAAGGTGAGGGCACGGCGTACGGCCGTGAAGCCCTCGACCCGGGCCAGGCCGGTCGCACGCTCGATGATCAACAGAGCCCCGTGGTAGGCCCCCCAGAGCAGGAAGGTCCAAGCTGCGCCGTGCCACAGGCCGGTGAGGAGGAAGACGATGACCAGGTTGCGGTAGGTCAGAACGCCGCCGCCGCGGTTGCCGCCGAGCGGGATGTAGAGGTAGTCGCGGAACCAGCGTGAGAGCGACATGTGCCAGCGGCGCCAGAAGTCGGTGACCGAGACCGCGGAGTACGGGCGACGGAAGTTCTCGGGCAGACGCAGGCCGAACATCAGACCCAACCCGATGGCCATGTCGGAGTACCCGGAGAAGTCGAAGTAGATCTGGCCGGTGTAGGCGATGGCGCCGATCCAAGCGGTGGTGAAGCTGGGGTCGTTGACGGCGAAGGCGGCGTCGGCGATGGGAGCGAGAGAGTCGGCGATGACCACCTTCTTGGTCAGCCCCCAGAGGAACACCGGGAAACCGAGCAGGAAGTCGTCGAACTTGTCGTGCTGCTGGTTGCGGAGCTGGTCGGCGA
>CBDTZB010000510.1:0-2573 GCA_965364795.1 uncultured Nocardioides sp. | reverse complement strand
CGCGTCTTGTAAAAGACGCGCCGACTCGGCCCTCTCAGCGCGTCAAGATGCGCCGACTCGCGGTCAGTCGGTGGTGATTCGCAGGATCGAGTGGCCGACCTCGTCCTCCGACCAGGCGGAGATGCCGAGACCGGTGAGGGGCTCGATGTTCTCCTTGACCTCTTGGTCATCGCCAACGAGTTCGGCGAGCCAGTTGTCACCCGCGTCGAAGTTCACGAAGAGCACCGTACTGACGGAGTCTTCGCGGACGACGTCCTTAAAGATGTCGGTGTCGCCCAGCCCCCCGTCCTTCAGGAGCGCCTCACGGAAGGCCGCGTTGGGTCCGACCACGACATAGTCTCCATCGGCGTCGCTGCCGACCACGCTCTCGGGGAGGGCATCATCCGAGACGAGCTTGGCGAGGATGTCCTCGATCTTGTCGGCATCCCCCTTGATCTTGATCCCTACCGGGATCTCGCTGCCGTCGGCCGAGTTGAAGAACGTCTCTGCGTCGAGGTCGGCTCCGATGGCTACGGCCAAGGACTCCCCTGCCAGGGTCTCGACATCCTCCGGCAGCGACAAGCCGGTCTCGCCCTCGATCTCGGCGATAATCTCGTCGAGGTCGACGTCCTCGCCAGCGAACTCGGCGGCGTACTCCAGCAGGTCATCGACCCACCCCTCGGTGAACGCGACACCGAGAGCGGCCGCCGTGTCGGCGGGCAGGGTGGTGATGGTGTCGGCGCCCTGGTCGCTGCCGGTCAGCGCGTTCAATCCAACGAGGTCGAGGCTGGAGGCCGTCTCGATCTCGAGAGACCCGTCGTCGAAGCGAACCGTTAGCCCGGCGCCGTCGAAGTCGTTAAGCACGTCAAGGAACTCCTCGGGCACCCCGCCGCCGAGCGGTCCACCGAATCCTGAATCGGCAAAGAACTTGCCGGCTGCAGGCGCCGCGTAGGCCGTGATGATGCCGGGGTCGCCGGCCGCAGCGGTCCATTCTCCGAAGTTGGCGTCATCGGCCAGACTCCCGTCGTCGCGCGCGTCGGCGACCTGCTCAGCGATGTCCGAGGTCTCGGCGACCAGGGCCCAGCCATCTTCGATGACCCACCCACCGATGCTGTCGTCCCCGTTCTCGCCAGCGCAGTCCCGAAGCGCTTTCATCCCCTGGTCAGCTGCACCGGCGTCATCGATCTGGAGCACGAAGACCGGTGTCGGTTCGTCGGCACCAACGTCGACGGCAGCGACCGCGAAGCGGTCACCGAGCCAAGGCTCGATATCGTCGGCGTAATCCAGCCCCGCGCAGGAGCCTTCACTTTGAATCTCCTCGAACAGGCGCTTCTTGATGTCGCCCTCTGCGGTCAGACCGATCTCTTCCTTGAAGCTCGGAAACTTGTTCAGCGTCCGAAGGGCCTCAATCTTCTGGGACCCGCTGGGGTTCGCGTCGATCGCCACATACCCGAGAGTGGTAGCCGGCAGTGCCTCGGCGGGCTGGTCGCCGACTCCGAAGAAGGCGCTCCACGCATAGAAGCCGCCGGCGCCTAGAGCCGCGAGTCCGATGAGAGACCCACCGACGACCGCTGCGGTCCGGCCGCCACCCGACGCTGCCCGACGCGACGGCGGGAGGGAACCCCCCGAGCCCGAGTCGAGAACCTCAGGACCGTGGGGTGGGGGGCCCGAGGGCCGGGGCCCGAGGGGCGGAAGGTTGGTCGACATGTGGGGTCCTTCGAGTTCGTGAGCGGGAGATCCAACGACGGCCTGCATCGTTCAACCGCACCTTACTCAGGACCCGGTTCAGTGACCCTCAGGTCGCCGGAAATGGACCGTCGAGGTCGACGTCGTGAGACGCCGATGGGTTCTCGCGACCCGGGAGCGTCACGAACGGAATCAGCAGTCCGAAGATGCTGGCCGTGGGGAAGGCCAGGAAAGGACTCCACCCGCCCACCGAGAGCCGACCCTCCAGCACGGTCTGATCCGCTGCGCCGCGGGCCAGAACCGCGGGGTCGGGTGCGCTGAGGGCCAGGCCAACGCGCCACATGACCAAGGCGGCCAGGACACTCGCCACCACGACTCCGGCCAGCGCAACCAACTCGCGCTCCTTGGCGAGGAGTCCGGTGGCAACGCCCAGCGCCAGCCCGAACCCGGCGGAGAGTACGACGAACCAGCCGGTGGCGTTGAAGAAGGCGCGGTAGCCGTCCTCGCTGGTCACCACCCACTGACCCGATACAACCACCCCGTTCGGGGCACTCCAGACCAGGTTCCAGATGAGACCACCCAGCGCGCCCGCTGCCAAGAAAGCAGCCAGGATCATCCCCAGGTGGGCCGTTGAACGCAGCAATCGGGAGCGTGGCTGCGCGGCTCGGTCGGCGTGGGTCAACCCAGGCACCCCGGGCCGAGGAGCGCCTTGAGATCGGCGAAGAGAGCGGGGCTGGGCGTGACGCGCAGCCGATCGTCCAGACGCATCACCTTGATGTCGGCGCGGGTCAGCAGTCGCAGCCGGACCTCGGTGACACCGGGATGCGTAGCCAACACCTCTTTGAGCTGATGCACCATCGGTGGCGTGCACCGCGTGGAGGGCAGGCTGATCTGGACCGGCCCGGTGG
>CBDTZB010000509.1:0-2578 GCA_965364795.1 uncultured Nocardioides sp. | reverse complement strand
AGATCCTGCGCGGCAAGGCGCTGGCCACCATCGTGGAGACCGCGGTCGTGACCGACGCTTCGGGCAACCACGTGGAGCTGAAGAACCTGCAGCCTGACGGAACCATCGGTGCTCCTGAGGCCGAGGTCGAAGAAGCCCCGGCTGACGCCGAGACCGACGCTGACCCTGAGGTCACCGAGGCCTGAGGCGTCACCACAGCATGACGTGAGCCGATCCCGGGATCTCCGGGGTCGGTTCGCGTGCTTTTCTTGAGGTAGGCCCCGATGGGGCGCCGCGCCGTGCGTTGAGTGCACAATCGTTCACTGAGCCGCTACTCTGGTGCCATGCAGACGACCCCCCACGGCCCCAGCGTGCTCCATTCGCTAGCCCTTCTGGCCCAGGTAGCCGACGACGTGGTCCTCAAGACTGCGCGCGATACCCACCTCGCTGTCGCCGACCGCGTGCACGCTGTTCTTCGCCGAGGCACCGGTGGTGCCTCGGCGGTCCCGGAAATCGTGCATCGTGGGATAGCCGGGGCGGTCTACGGCGGTCTCGGGCTCGGTCTGGGGGCGGCAGCGGCCAGTCTGGACATCGCCGCTGCTTCTGGTGCCGGTCCCAAGCTGGAAAATGGGCCCAGGGGCCGCTTCATCAGCTCCGCCATCAACGGTTTGATCGGCGACAAGCTCGTCGAGGAGCGACCCCACATGGCGATCCCGATGGCCGTGCGGGCGCACGGCAGGGATGTGATCCTGACGAGCAAGGGCGTTGCCGAGGCGTTCCCCGACGCCCAAGGTCGTCTCGTCGTTTTTATGCACGGCTTGTGTGAGAACGAGTCGTACTGGAACTTCCAACGTGCGGAGCGAGGCCCGACCTACGGTGAGGCCCTGGCCGAGAGGGAGTGGAGCCCGGTCTACCTGCGGGCTAACTCAGGACTCTCCATGCGGGAGAACGGCGTCGCCCTGGCCTCCGTCCTGCAACGTCTGGTGGAGGCCTGGCCGGTGCCGGTCACCCGTATCGCGTTGGTCGGTCACTCGTTGGGTGGCCTGATCATCCGGGCTGCTGGGGCGGTGGTGGCCGAAGCGCCGGAGACGGGGGTGGAGTGGTCTTCGCTGGTCAGTGACGTGATCACCTTGGGGACCCCCCATCTCGGGGCTCCCATCGCGTGGGGGATCGGGCACGGTAGCCGGGGACTGTCTCGACTGCCCGAAACAGCTGCCTTCGGTCGGATCCTGGACTGGCGCTCGGTGGGCGTGCACGATCTCGTCGCGGGCTTGGCCCATGACGTGCCGCCCCTGCCCGGAGCGCGCTACCGACTCGTCAGCGCGACGGTCACTCGGGACCGCAAGCACCCGGTGGGGAGTGTGATCGGTGACTTCTTGGTGCGGCCGCGCTCGGCGTACGGCACGGACCGGCAGGGGAGACGGCTCTTCCCTGATGCGGAGGTGCTCCACGTGGGCAACTGCGACCACTTCGGGATCCTCAACCATGAGCGTGTCCATGAAGCCATGCGCACCTGGCTCGCCTGAGCATGGCCGATGATCGGGTCGTTCTTCCGCTGTCGGCGAACAGAGGGGGTCATCCCGTGGAGTTGTCGGTTCTTCGGGCTAGTGTCCCTGATGTGAACCAGAACCCCTTCGACTCCAATGTCTCGATGTCCGAGCGCACGTTGGCGCCCCAGATGAACGGCGGCGGCGGCCTGAGCATCCTCGACGATCACATCTACCAACGCCTTCTCCGTGAGCGCATCGTGTTCCTCGGTTCCGAGGTCCGCGACCAGAACGCCAACGCGATCTGTGCCCAGCTCCTGCTGCTTTCGGCCGAGGACCCTGAAGCTGACATCTTCTTGCACATCAACAGCCCCGGCGGCTCGGTCGACGCTGGCATGGCGATCTACGACACGATGAACTACATCCCCAACGATGTCGCCACCGTCGGCATGGGGCTGGCTGCTTCGATGGGTCAGTTCCTACTGTGCGCTGGCACCAAGGGCAAGCGCTACGCCCTGCCCCACGCGCGCATCATGATGCACCAGCCCTCCTCGGGCATGGGCGGTTCGGCCTCGGACATCAAGATCCAGGCTCAGCAGTCCCTGCACATCAAGAAGGTGCTTCTCGACCTCATCGCCGAGCACACCGGCCAGGACATCGACCAGGTCATCGCCGACGCGGACCGCGACCGTTGGTTCACCGCTGAGCAGGCTCGCGATTACGGCCTGGTCGACCAGGTCGTCAAGAGCGCGCGTGACGCGGCCGACCAGGGCCGTCCGGCTCACAACAACGACAAGGACTGACGCAGATGAACTACTACATCCCTCAGTGGGAAGAACGCACGTCCTACGGCGTCCGTCGCATCGACCCCTACGGCAAGTTGTTCGAGGACCGCATCATTTTCCTCGGCACCCCGATCTCTGATGACATCGCTAACGCGGTGATGGCGCAACTCCTGTGCCTGGAGTCGATGAACCCCGACCAGGACATCAGCATCTACATCAACTCCCCGGGTGGTTCGTTCACGGCGCTGACCGCGATCTACGACACGATGCGGTTCATCAAGCCCGACGTGCAGACCGTCTGCTTGGGCCAGGCGGCCTCGGCTGCGG